>JACMPS010000041.1 GCA_014377395.1 Chthonomonadaceae bacterium | reverse complement strand
CGTCTTCCTGCAACAAAGAAGAAAAGGGGGTGTTTTTTTCTACCGAAAGAGAGGGTGCAACCCGAATGACGTGCGCCGGAACCTTTAACATTCCTCGAAAGAGAACCCCACGACGCACTCTGCGAGAGACCGTCCCCACGATAGTTCCGGGTTCGCCGGGTTCCTCACCGACCACCTGATGATCATAGGTGATGGCATCCCCCACCGACGGCAAGACCCAGGTAAGCCCCTGCGCCTCCATAGAAACAGAAAATGCTTTCTCCAGGTCGCAAATCGTTTGCATAATAGACCGTTCCAAAGGGGATGTTGAAGCGACGGTCAAAGATGCCATTTCCTCAAACATCGGAAGGTAGCTGCCGGGATAATTCAACAGAGCACTCTGGAGACGCTCCTCTGATTGAAGCAAACCGACAAGACGTTCCGCACTTGCGATCTTTTTCGTCACCTCTTCTCCCTCCGACAGAGCGAGCAAAAATTTCAGTCGCATGGAGAGCGGTGTGATTGCCCACAGGCTCACCAATGCCTCATCGTCTTTTGGCGGCAGATAGTTTTCTCGCCCGGTTCGCTCCTGTTCCCGCCCTTCCAGAGAATCAAGGCGCCGGTTCAGGTCTCTGGAGTATCCTTTTGCCTGATTGTCGAGCGTAACCGTCGCATTTTTGAGTTTTTGATCCAGTGCCTCTAACTTACCCCGAATGTCAGCCATCTCCTTTTCCAGAACCTGCTCGTAGACGGAGGG
This sequence comes from Chthonomonadaceae bacterium, assembly GCA_014377395.1. Taxonomy (GTDB): domain Bacteria; phylum Armatimonadota; class Chthonomonadetes; order Chthonomonadales; family Chthonomonadaceae; genus JACMPS01. The sequence goes on along the minus strand of JACMPS010000041.1, from coordinate 4,814 downwards.
CTCTGCGTTAGAGAGGGTCGGCGAACTCGCCCGTAAAAGGGGTTGCGTCTCAGCGAAAGACGGCTCGATGACCTTCTCTTCTTGAGGAGCGAGCGATTTCGGTTGCTCTTCGACGCGATTGCGTGTATTTTCCATCAGATCAGGATCGAGAGCATCGGATTGTGGATCGGACATAGTAGGCTATTTCTTTTCGAACAGTCGAAACTTGATCAGGTCAAGAGGTGTCCCATTAGGTTGAGAAAGTTTGATCACGATTCCTTCTTTCACGGAAATATCCACCGTGAGCGAACGTGCCTCATTTTCAACGGAGTGAGCGACTGCATAAGCTTTCCCCACGATGACAGGGAAGTCCAACCCACCTCCCTCGGCAATGAGTTCCGCCTCCAGTTCACGGTAGTCGGTGAGGTCAAAGCGAATATTATAAGCGGAGCGTCGCACGTCATCAGCGGGAACCGAAGCCCCCTCTTGCAGAAGAATTTTCGTTTGCGCCTCCTCCATCGCAGAGGGGCGGTATCTGAGGCTAAGTGTCAGGGGAGACGAGAGAAAAAGGGTTTCTCCCCGCAAGACGGCTCCCTCGGCAACCGCGCAAACTCGTTCCTGTTCCGACAGGGGCAATTCCTCTCGCAAGCCTGGAAACAGGGTTCGGAAATGATGACGTACCGCTCTGTCAAGGTTTGTGCCACCCACACAAAAAAGATGTTTTACTTCCAGCGGTTCATTGCGAAGACGAGCCTCCTGAGTCATTTGAGTCTTTAAGGCATCAAAAGGAGCGCGAAGCACCTCTTTGAGAATAAAATCATCGTAGAGCGGATGCGAAACATAAACACCTTCCAACTCTTTCGCTTCGGGAAAGGGGGCGGCTTCATCGGGTTCCGGGCTGTAGTCGCGTGGAAAGCAAAGATATTGTTCGCTTTTTTGGACGAAATTTTCTTTAACATTCCGCATCTCCTGCAAGTAGTCCAGGGCATTCGTGATCTCCGGCGACAGGAGAAGCGGCACGGGTCGCCCACGAGTTTCCAGCAAATCGGATGCCTGATAGGTGAGGCGATGCGCGAGAGCCCTGTCCAGAGTATCCCCTCCCATTTCATTCTCAACACGAGCGGCATTGGTGGCTTTCTGGGAAAGAGCGAAGTGGGCAAGGGCGCAACGCATCACCGAAGCAGGGTCTTCCTCCGGGCGCAACGAGTAGGAGGCGAGAACATCCAGCGAAATGTTTCCGCCCTCTCCTTTCACTTTCGCCAGCAGGATGTCGGTGGTGCCGCCCCCGGCGTCCACAACGGCGATCGTCTCACCTTGTATCTTGAGCAGTTGAGCACGATGCGTGTGCGCGAGACAGTTTGCCGCCGCCTCCGGTTCCAGCATGAAGTACAATCGCTTTTCAGGAATGTCACACCTCAAGGCGGCAAGCTCGATCAGCATCTCATAAGAGGAGCCGAGATGATCCCCTGTCGCTTTGTCCAGAACAGGGCGTGTGACTACAAAATCAATCTCTAAATCTTCCCGGCGAAGACTCAGAGTTTCCAGATATTGGTCGAGTTTGTCGAAAAGAAAACGGAAGTACCGCTCAACAAGCCATTCCACTGTCCACAGAGGATTTCTGGACAGATAAGGCTCGTCCCCATTTCGCATCGCGGTTTTTAAGCCTTCAATCGCGTCGAATCCTTCTTCGTTGCGAAGTTTTCCCTCGGCTTCGGTTCCGAAGTAAGGTTCATCAAAACGCTGATGCACTGCCATCAGCGTAGGAAAGCGTCTCTCGTCTCCCAGAACATCAACGGTTCCGGCGGGTTTGCCTTCAACAACTTCTTGCCGCCAGCGAATCCGCACAGAGGTATTCCGAGTCCCAAAATCAATCGCAACGACTGCCGCTACCCCTGCAGAAATCGGTTTTGCTTTCAGACGGATCACCGAAACAGGGTCTGATTCGGGCAGGACACTCCAGAGAAAAGAAGGGGGAGAGGTCTCACCTTTAAGAGGCTCAAGGCGAAACTCTACCCGATTTCCTCTGCCGATAGTTCGAGACTTGCGATCCATGTCCGCTCCCATCTGGCTTAAACGGAAACGAGAGGGAGCCTCCAGTGTGAGGTCTCGATCTCTTGAAGCGGCATTCCAGACGGACAGAAATTGAAACGCAACCCCCGGCGGGAAAAGCAGGGTTTCCGCACCGATAACCCAACGCTCCTGGCTTAATTCGCCTAGCCCGTCCAAACGAAATTTCTCCTGTCTCCAGTTTTTGCGTTCCCACCATTTCTTCTCAGGGCGTGGCGCGTCCTGACTTTCGCCGATTAGATCGCCGGAAAGAGATTCGCCGGGTTTACGCTCGATGACAAAACGTACAGTAGAAGAAGGATTAAGAGTGCGAGGGTCTAACTTCCCCGGCAGTATTCCGCTTGCATTGAGGAATTTGACTCGAACTGAGGTGGAAGCAAACCCGGCATTTTCTGCGGTCATCGTCAGGGAGGTTTTTCCTTCGCCGGACTCTTCCCATTTCCAGATAATATGGGAGCCATGACAACCGCAACAGGAGCAAAATGTTTTGATGGTGGACAGTTCGGCACTACAATGCGGGCAAAGGATCATGGTTCGTCCGGTTTCATAAGAAATTTTTACAGTTTGAGTGTACCTGTATCCTTGTAAGAATATGACAAGGATGAAACGGTTTTCGCCGTTTCTCAAAGTTGCCGTATTTGTTGCGTATCTCTGATCTTAAAACGCCTTTTCAGGAAGTCTTCAAGATGGCTTGTTAAAAAAGGGCAGGAAAGAGACGAGTACAAGGGCAATCTTGACTCAGCCCCAACCTCTCAAGAGCGAACCCGTTCTTCCCTCCAATAATCCACTCTTCTTTTAAGAGAGGATCACACGAAAGCCACCCTGAGAACCCTAACAATGACAAACGAGCCGTTTCTATTTTTGTGGGGCAAAACAGACCGTCAACTGCCCGCCTCTTCAACGAACTTTCACCCGCTTCTTTTTCACCTGCTGGATGTTGCTTACTGTGCCGAAGTTCTCTGGAGCCGACTTCCCCCTTCTCTGAAACGGCGGATGGCGCAAGCAGTGCGGATGTCTGAGGAGGACGCAGGGCGTCTGTTTGTCCTTCTTGCAGGACTGCATGACCTCGGCAAAGCCTTTCCCGGCTTTCAGAAAAAAGTGCCGGAATTGATGGGCAACCTGAGCCTTTTTGACTTTCCGAGTGATCAGAGTGATCCGCCCCCGCACAATTTCGTTTCGGTTCCCGAAGTCATGCGATTGTTTGCGGAGTTAGCCCTTTCCCCCTCCCCTCTTCCAGAGAATCTCTCCCTGCTACTCTCCTACTCTCTAGGGGCACATCACGGCGTTTTTCCAAATGCGGGCGACGTAAACGGCATCACGAACAGGCGTCTCGGCGAAAATTCGGTGTGGCGGGAAGCACGCAACTGGCTTGCTTCAGAACTCAGACTTTCGTTTCCCGGTCTGGAGAGCGCAATGCCTCCCCCCTCTCTTACAGAAGTGGCGGACAAAGCCTTTGCACCCTTGCTGGCGGCGTTGATTTCTCTGGCGGACTGGTTCGGTTCCTCGCGTTCTTTTCCGATCCGAGGACTTCAGGAACTTCCCGCTTATCGAAAATCTTCTCAGGCGTGCGCCCTGCAAGCCGTCTCCGGTTCAGGGTGGGTGGCTCCTCCCCCGCCTCCCGCACCCGCCGACTTTCCTCAACTTTTCTCCTTTCTGAAACAAGAGGGAGACACAAAAGAGGTCGAGCCAAACGCCCTGCAAAAGAAAGTTCTGGAGTTACTTCCCGATGTTTCCGGTCCGGCTTTCTGGATCATTGAGGAGGAAATGGGGGCGGGGAAAACCGAATCCGCGTTTTCGATTTTCGACGATGCGCGGGTGAAGGAGAGGTCACACGGCGTCTATGTCGCTATGCCGACTCAGGCAACCTCCAACGCCATGTATTCGCGTCTGGGTAAGTTTTTGAGAGGGCGGGTCTCCACCGAAACGATTAACCTCATCCTCGCTCATTCCCACGCCCTACTTGATGCGAATTATCTGGATCGCATGAAAATTGCGGAAGGGTTCACCGAGATGGTTTACAACGAAGACACAGGTGAACAAGAGGGCGCGTTGCTCGTGCGCTCATGGTTTACGCAAAACAAGCAAACTTTGCTGGCACACTACGGGGTTGGCACGATAGATCAGGCGTTGATGGGGGTGCTACAAACGCGGCACTGGTTTGTCCGGCTGTTCGGATTGGCAGGAAAAACGGTGGTGTTCGATGAGGTACACGCCTACGATGCCTACATGAATACGTTGCTTTCCCGGTTGATCGAGTGGCTTGCGGAACTGGACTGCACGGTGGTTTTGTTGTCGGCGACTCTGCCCCAAAAAACCCGGCTCGATCTGGCGGAAGCCTACGCGAAGGGTGCGAAAGCGACTCTCAAGGCGAAAGAGCAAGCCCCTTACCCACGTATCACACGGATCGAAAAAGGCAATCCCGAAACCGCAGACGCTTTCCACATCGAAAAATCGGATGTAAATACAAAAGCCAAAACCGTTTTGCTTCTTCATCTTGCAAATAGCCCTGAAGCGATCAAAGCGGCTTTGCTCGCTGCGATCCCCGACGGTGTTGGCGGCTGTGGCAGTGAACAGAACCCATTCAGTGTCTCCTGCTGCCATCACATGGAACGTCTCGCCGTTGAAAGACGTGGTGGGCGGGGCAAACGGATCGCTCGCCGTGTTGGTTCCCGTCGAAGTCCGCCCCCAAACCCGTCGTAAGCGTGGTAATCGCCCTCCAAAGTGTGTTCACCTTGATAGAAGAAGCCATAGGTGGTCAGTTATCGTCG
>JACMPS010000455.1 GCA_014377395.1 Chthonomonadaceae bacterium | reverse complement strand
TGCCACACGGTACAAGATATTCCGCTCTTTTGCCTTTTGCAGATAACTCAGGACAAGAGGCGAAGCGGAATCCTGTCCGTTATCTATGATTAAGTCCACGTCACACAACTCCAATAACGACTTCGCTCCGCCGATGTGGTCGGCGTGAGGGTGCGTCAAAAACAGCAGATCAATGTGATTTGTGCCCATGCGCCTAAGTGCGGGCGCGACAACGGATTGTCCTGCGTCTTCCCCATTTTGCCTTCCGAGATTTCCAGTGTCAATCACAACAATTCTGCCGGAAGGTGTCTGCACGATGACCGAGTCGCCCTGTCCTACATCGAGAAAAGTAAAGCGCAATACTCCCGGTGTCAAGGGACGAGTCGAGGTCAGAACAAAGAGAAAAAGACCGAACAAACTCAAAAGACAGACCACCGCTAAAACTCTTCTCATGCCCCGGATTTTCATGCTTCCGCCCTCTCAATGAGCATCTTTTCCCGCTCCTTCTGTAGAATGCCGAAGTCAGAAAGCAGGAACAAGGCTCCCCACAAAACCCCGTAGTACAGAAACGGAAACCACCCCGGCAAGATCGGAAATATCAATGTCCCTACGCCCGTGTTTGCCCACCCCTGCACCACCGCGATCAAGACGGAGAGAGAGCCTTTCAGAGTGGCAACAAGGACGGAATTAAGCGGCGCAATCGGGAGAGTAAGCAGAAAAAGCAAACTGAGCAGGTAGAAAAGAGGGATGAGCGGAACGAGCATCGCATTGGCGAACGGCGAGAGCAAAGAGACCTGATTCTCCCTTACGACGATAGAGCCGAACGAACCGATTTGCGCCCCTACCGAAAGCAAAAAGCAACCTGCAACGTAAAGCACAAGACGTAAACCCAATCGCTTTACGCCTTTCTCTTTTGCGGCTTTGCGTTCGAGGAAATGTAGCGGTTTCATCAAAAAAGGCGAGAGTGCCACCAGCGTAATTACGGTTGCGAAAGTGACTTGAAAGCCGAATTCATAGAGATGAGCCGGACGCATCAGGAGAAGGATCAAAGCGGAAATCGAGATCATGTTAAGCCAGTTCGGTTCCCGTTCGAGCAGGTAGCCCCCGATCACAAGCCCCGACATGAGACAGGCGCGAACCACTGCAGGACGCCCCCCTGCCACAAACACGAAAAACGCCAGAAATATCAGAATGAGCAGACACGCATAACGACGCGAGACCCCCAATTTCGGCAGAGCCCAGAATAGCATCGCCACCAGAATACCAATGTGCAATCCGGCAGTCGAGAGCAAATGTGAGGTTCCCGTGATCTTAAAACTTTCTGCGAGTTGCGGGGAGAGGTCGCCCTGTGCCCCCAGCAAAATGCCTCCCAATACCGCCGCATGAACGGGAGAAAAATGAGTGCGTAACGAGTTGAGCAGAGCGTGTCGGGTTTTCAGTGCCGCCGAGACCCACCCGGAAACACCTGAACTTTCGTCGGAGAGTAAGTGCCAATCCTCTCTATTTCTCGTCTTGAGGGTGCGGCGAATTCCCCGTTTCTCCAGTGACTCACGAAAGGATTCATTGCCTGGATTGCTTGCCTCTTTCGGGATTTCGAGTTTTCCCTGTAGAAAAATCACGTCACCATACTGCGGAAAGTAAGAGACACTTGTATCTATATTCTCTTTCTCCTGTTTTGTTTTCCGAGATTTCCCTGCGAGAACGACAAATATTTCACCGCTCAAAGTTTTCCCCTCGACATTCAACATTTCGAGAGTGAACGTAGCAAAATTATCTCCTTGCAGATGAAGATTCGGGTCGGACTGTACAACGCCTGTCAACCGGAAATAATGGAGGGGAAGACGCGAAACATCATCCGCCGCGCAAAATTGGTGTAGAACCACGTTCCAACTTCCAGCGATGAAGAGGAGGGGAAAGAGCGCAAGTTTAAGCCAGACTTCACGCCGGGTCATCAATTTCAGAATGAGGAAAAAGCAGAAAAGGAAAAGACAAATCGGGGCAAAAATCGTAATGAAATCAGTGAGCAAAATCCCGAAGATAAAGACGAGGGTACAAAAGAAAACGGGACGCTTCATCTTGACCTCTTGTCGGTTTCGGTTTAGATTACAATCAACATTTCTATACTCGTTTGATCACATTCGTAGGTGCAAAAACAGGACTAAGCCGATCAACACAATCCAGGTTGTCCCAAAAAGCCAGGGCGACGAAATCGCAAACTCAAGGCTCTGGGCATGGATCGCATCGTTGACCTCATGGCTACGTTTCGAGAGGGTCAGAGGGCGGTCATCGTGAAAACCGTCCATTGTGTGATCTTTTTGAGCGAGAGCGGGGTTTTCCGCGGCTTCATCCGGGTTAAGCCAGTAAAGACGATCCTGTTTCAATCGCCAGAGGCGAATAATCTTGCTTGCTCCGATGATGCCGGGATAGGCTTTCCACGAGGCAAATAGCCCTACAAAGCCGACAATCAGCGGAAACCACAGGGTGAATTTTTCGCCCCATTTCGGGTTGCCGTTACTCATGGAAATCGCGTAGGCACTCACCAGAAATGACTGCGAAGTGATGTAGGAACTGACCCGACTGGAAAGCAAACTCCATTCTTGCGCGTTTTCTTTGCGGTAAAAATTGAGTTTTTCGAGTTTAAGAGCAAGGGACTTTTCGGCGGAAAGGGAAAGAGGGAGCGGTGAATCTTCAAGCGTTTCCAGACGCAGGGTCAGTGCTTGCAATCGCTTTTCAAGGTCTTCCATGCGTTACTTCTCCCGCGCCTCATCTCCAAACCACTTACAGGAATCGCTACTGTAGGAGTGTACCTGACTTCCGGTAGACATCTTCCGCCTGAATCCATAAGTAGGGAGAAAAAAACGAAAAACCCGCACTAATGCGGGTAACTTCGTTGTTCTCTTTTCGATTACGGCTAGCCTTCCAGTCGGCAAATGGGACATAAATTCTGCGGCGTTTTGTGCGTGGAGCCACATCGCGGACAGAGTTTCCAACCGTTTTCCAATCGCCAGTGCCGCAATTTCATGTCGAGTGTGATTCGCCGCGCCAGTGCCGTGCGTGCGTGATCGTCCTCAATGCGAATCAGCCCTTCGAGCCGCTTTCTGAGTTCGTCTTTTTCGGCAGGCTCTAAAATCACTGCCATAATCGCTTCTTCCGTTGGATTCTCTTCGGGAGGAGGCGGGGCTTTTCGCTCGATGCCCTGGGCGCGGAACATAATATCCCGTATAATTCTGCCGCCTAAAAGCCGATTCAGGTTTAAGATCAGCGTGGCTTTGTGGAGTTGTAATTCGTGTGACCAGGTGCTACTTTTCGTGCGAACGTAGAGAACTCCGTCTCGAACATGGCTTGCTTCGGTGGCGGCTGCGGCTTGCTCTCCCACCGTCCGTGCCCAATAAGCCAGCGCAAGACTTTCACGAATCAGAGCCGGGTTTGCCATGCCGCCAATCGCCTTAACGAGTGAAGACGCCATTGGATTTGGGTCGGAAGCCTTAAAACCGCTCCGTTCCTCATCCCGGTTTGTCGGTCGCCTTTCCCGAAACAGCGGGGAGAGAGACGGGCGCGAGGTCATGTCTCTCGGCAATTGCGGGGGCTTCTCCGGCGAGTTCGCCGACGGAGGATTCGCCTGACGGCTCGACGGGTTGCCCGACGGATTGTTCGGGGAGTGACTCGGAGTTTCGGGTAGGTAAGGGTCGTTTTCTGACATCGGAAGTTACGGTTCCTGCGGTGACTTGAAAGATCGAAGCCTCGGCGAGTAAATCTTTCGGAAATGAGCGCAAATTGGTACAGGTGATAAACGTCTGGCAACGTCGGCGCACCCAAGAAAGCAAGTGTTTCCGCCGATGATCGTCTAGGTCGCTCATCACGTCATCGAGAAGCATGACGGGCGGCTCTCCGACGTGTTCCTCGATCAATCGGAACTCAGCAAGTTTCAGAGCGAGAGCAACGGTGCGCTGTTGCCCCTGCGAACCATAAAGTCGTGCATCGGTTCCATTGATAAAAAAAGCGATGTCGTCTCTTTGCGGACCCAGCAGGGTTGTGCCTCTCCTTGCCTCTTCCGTGCCGACTCCGTGTAGTTGCCGTCTAAACGCACTTTCAATGGATTCAAGGGTATTTACGGGCATTGCAGGGCTATTCTGCGTTTGAGGGGCGGGTTCCTTCTCACCCTGACTCGCTTCCTGCGCCACCGAGTGCAAATAAGCGTCCTCCCGACTTTCCCGTACGGTATTCGGGTTTACTTCCGCAACACTGGAAGTGTTGTTATTTGCCATTGTTGAAACTGTTGAAAGATTTGTTGATAACTCAACCGTCTCTGCAGTTTTCGTCTCCGTAGGTTTCACCGGAAGCGTGATGCTCGGAAGGTATTTGACTTCGAGACGTTCGCGCCCGTCCGTCAGTTCCGCGTGAATCTCCTCCGCCAGCAACGAAAGACGATCCAGATAAAATCGCCGCTTGTCGAACAGGGTCGAGCCATATTTGATGAGTTGTTCATTCCAAACATCCAGCCCCATTTCCTGCGGCGGACGGGGTCGGTCGCGTAATTCCCGCAAAAGACGGTTTCGCTGTGCCAGAACCCGCTTGTAGTGTCCCAGATCGTACACGTAGCGCGGACTGATCTGCGAAATTTCGATGTTGAGATAGTGCCGCCTGTCCGCAGGTTCCCCCGTGACAATCACCAGATCAATCGAACCGAAGAAAACCGCGTTGAACTGCCCCAGTAAGTCTACCACCCGCTCCCGCTTCATGCCATTGACGCGCACCGTTTTCTTGTCACCCTGAAACACCGAAACCGTCAATTCGGCGTCTCCTTCACGCTCCCGATCAATCTCCGCCGTGACATGCGCCATTTCCTCGTCCTGCAAAATTAACTCGGACTCACGAGACGCCCGAAGTGAGCGCGTAGTGGCGAGCAACGAAATCGCCTCCAGGATATTGGTTTTGCCCTGTGCGTTGCGTCCATAAAAGATATTAATTCCCTCTCCAAATTGAAGACGTAACTCCCGATAATTGCGGAAGTGAGAAAGTTTAAGTTCGCAAACGCGCATGGGGACAGGGACAGGAAACCGAAAATGAGGAAGGGTGAACGTTCTCTCCGACTCTCTTTTCGATTCCGTTCTCTTTCTTAGACCCGCTTCAGGTCTGAATATCCGATTGAATTTTGGATGAATTGCAAATGAAATTCCGAACGATTTTCTCTACGAGCAAAAGCGTTCTCTTCTCTCATCAGGAATCTGAATCAAACAATAAAGAGATTCTAAAAGAATCTGTTATGCTAATGCTTATCCTGTTGAAAAGACTCAATACTATGGGGATAGTAGACAGGTGAATCTCTGTCATGAATCGTATTGAATCGAGACTCTGCTTGACTCCGACAGATTCTGATAGACTCTGATAACGCACTGGAGTCTACCTGAATCAGGTTGAAAACCCTATTACTACGGGGATAGTTTTCAACAATCGTTGTTGAAACTGTTGATAACTTGACTCACAACTCATGAGTTTTCAACAATGATTTTCGCTGGATGCTTCAGAATCGGAGTTTTGAGTCACCTGACTCAAAACTATCCCCATAGTATTGAGTCATAGACTCAATACTATCCCAGTAGTTTTCAACAACTGCCCCAAATGTACAGGTTTTATCGAAATTACCACTACCTTTTTAGTGCCTTGAATCACGGGTTTGTCACTCTTCATTGTTGATAACTTTCTGAATCAGCCCAAAAACACCTGAAGATAAAGCGAATCAAAGACAGCCCGAACTGACCGGAATTCTCCAAAAGAGAGGAAGATTTTATCTTATTGTAGGCTTTTTCGTAACTTCAAGACAAGCCCTTTTAACTCAGGATCAACGTCCAGAACGAGTTTCATTTTCTGACAGGCGTACACCACCGTCGCATGATCACGCCCCCCAAACGCCATTCCGATCAGGCTTGTGTTGGACTCAGGCATCAGTTCACGGCAAATGTAAATCGCCACTTGCCGCGCAAGCGAAATATCTTTGTTGCGTCCAGGCCCCAAGATCGCAGTCGGTGTGATCCCGAATTGTTCTCCTACCGCCTCCACCACTTCCTGAACCGTTACTTTCCGCAACCGAATCGGCTTCTCGATAAAGTACTCGCCGAGGACGCCCTGCGCCAATTCTTCATTGATCGGCAATTTCATGATGGATGAATACGCAAGTAGTTTCGTGAATGCCCCTTCCAACGCCCGAATGTTGGATTGAATTGCGGACGAAATGTAGAGTAGCACGTCATCAGAAATATTGACTTTCTCACGGGTACAACAGTTTTGCAAAATGGCGAGGCGGGTTTCAAGTTCGGGAGGGGTGATGTCAGCGATCAAGCCACTCTGAAAGCGGGAGCGTAGGCGTTCGTCCATTGTGTTCAGTTCGCGGGGGCTACGGTCGGAGGCAAGAACGATCTGTTTGCCACTCTGGTAAAGCGAGTTAAAGGTGTGGAAGAACTCTTCTTTCGTATGCTCTTTGCCTGCGATAAACTGAATGTCGTCCACAAGCCACACGTCCACAAGGCGGTACTGCTTTCGGAAAGTCTCGGTGGCGTGTTCCTTTAAGGCAGTGATGTAGTGCTGAGCAAAATACTCGCCAGAAACATAGGCAACACGGGCTTCCGGGCGAGCCACCCGAATCTGGTGTGCAATGGCGTGCATCAGATGTGTTTTGCCCAGTCCGGGACCCCCGTAGAGAAACAAAGGATTGTAGACTTCACCGGGCTTTTCCGAGACCTGCACGGCTCCCGCATGGGCAAGCCGATTCGATCTGCCTACCAAAAAACTGTCGAACTGATAGCGTTCATTGAGCGGCAAAGAGGGGATCGAGATTTCTTCCCGTTTGGGTTCGGGCTTACGAACGCCGGGGCGGGTGTTACGGGTAACGGGAGGGACAGGGGAAGATTTTTCGCGAACGGGCGGCGGGCTTTCCTCTGAGTCGGAGTCGAGCGGCAAGGCAATCTGCGTGGCATCGGACTTACGGGAAGCGGAAGGAGCAGGACGCTGTTCGCGAGTCAGTACGGTAAATACGATTTGCAATCCGGTTGTGTCGAGGTGAAACTCCAACGCACTCCGAATGGCATTAACTGACTTTTTTTCAAGCCAATCTTTTGCGTAGGGCGACGCGACGCCCAACGTGATTGTCTGATCAATATGGGAGAGAGGTTGCAAAGGGCGAATGTAGGTCTCAAACGTGACCACAGGAACTTTGGATGCCAGCAGGTGCAGACATTGTTCCCACACGCGACGTAGCGTAGCCCCGTGATCCTCTTCTCCAAATTCGAGTTGTCCGCTCACCCTGCCCTCCGAACCTGCCCATTCAGCGCATTCTGAAATCTTCACCCGCAAACGACTACCTTTATCGGCGCAAGTGCGTCGGGTAGCTCTCTTGAAGTGGCAGGGACTGTGAGGGAGTGTTTTCAACTGAGTCGAAAAACACTATATCTAGTGTCTCTTCTGCCGGGAACGCGCAAAGTATAGCAAATATGGGGCGACTCCGCAAGATGAATCGGAAAGAATCTCGAATCTTTCTTTGTCTACCTATAGGTGTCTTCCTAACTAATGTCTACTTGTTTTCGCCGGAATCTAAAATTTACGAGTGAGGCATTTTTGTGGGGAAAAAATTCCGGTTTTCGTGTCAACGGAAAAGAAGGATTTTCGTAACTCATGGAGAATAGAGAGCGAATGAGGAGGGAAAGACTCACCGCGACTCTTTCCTCTCGGTCTCCCGGTTTTATGTGTGGCTGACCTAATTGACAAAACAAGAAAGATAACGATGAAAACTCAAATTCGAAAAATTGCAAACACCTCTCTGGCAGGAACGCTGATGTTCGCGCCTCTCGTCTCCGTCGCTCGTGCAACCGAACCGGAACCCGCGACTCCGCTCTTTTCCCTGAAAAAGCAACTCGATCCAACGGGTATTATCGGTGACATTTTCCCCTTTCACCTGCGGATTGGCGCAATGGTGTCTCCGCGCACCAAATTTATCGGCGGCGTGGACTTCACGACAAAAGGGCTGGCACCAAACTTCAATACCCGCATTGATGCCGAAGCAATTGTCTCTGCAAACTTTGGGGGCGGCTCTACGCTGTTCCCGGTAACGGTCAATCAGGTCTACTCAAAGGGCTTGATCGGCGGGAGTCAGGTTTACGGAGGATTCGGTCTCGGCGTTTACTTCGGTGAGATTTCCCGATTCGGCGGCAAGCTCTTCATTGGAACGGAACTCACGCGGAAATTAGGCGGCGAACTCGGTTTGCACTTTGCAGGGTATGGTGATCCGCTTGTCACCGCACAGGTTCGCTTGCGGCTGTAGTTAAGCCAGTCATTTCTGTCTTATTCCTCTCCCTTATGCAAGGGGGAGGTCAGGAGGGGGTTTGTCTTTTTCCCCGCATCGCGTCCGGCAGGACGCCCTCACCGAAGGTGTTTAGCGCAGGGATAAACTACACCGTTGACCAATTGTCTAACCGTTGATGCAAAACCGTTTGACAACAAAACTGTCTGTGCGATCATTACCGTTGCATTCTACCAAACGATTGACAAACCCCACCCTTCCCCTTGCATAAGGGGAGGGAGTTAAATACAACTTAGATTCACCCTTCTTGCATAAGGGGAGGGAGCCGATAGAGTTTTGCTTTTTCCTCCAAAAAGTGAACCGAGGTTCATTCTATCCCTTTGTCTTCGGGGTTATACTCGATTCTTGATAACTTTGCCAACTCAAGCAGGTCTATCCTCTGTTCGCGTCGAAACCTGTTTTGTTGCAACGCTCTGGTTTTGCAACACCTTTTCTCTACCTTTTATTTTCTCTGGAGGTGTCCCTGCTTATGATCCGTACTGCTCGCGCCTTTTCCGCGCTACTTGCTCCTCTTGCTTTGCTCCCGGTCTCGCTTTCTGCACAAACGAATCCCATTTCCCCCGATGTCATCGCAAAAATCCGTGAAGAAGGCATGAATCACTCGCAGGTGATGCAGACCCTCGGCTATCTCTCTGACGTGATTGGTCCACGTCTGACGGGTTCCACTCAACTCAAACGCGCCAACGAATGGACGAAATCCAAGATGACCGAGTGGGGATTGCAAAATGCTCATCTGGAAGCCTGGGGACCCTTTGGACGCGGCTGGACATTGGAAAAGTTTTCCGCGCAGGTGGTTTCTCCCTCCTCAATTCCGCTGATCGCTTACCCCAAAGCCTGGTCGCCGGGTTGGAGAGGACGCAAAACCGCCGAAGTCGTGATGCTGGACGCGGCTGATGAAGCGGGACTAGCGAAGTACAAAGGGACCCTGAAAGGCAAGATCGTTCTGATCTCGCCAATGCGTGAGGTGGCGGCTCACTTTACGTCGCAGGGCAATCGTCGCACTGATGAAGAACTCACGGCAATGGAAACGGGTGTTCCTCGCGTTCGCCCTAATGCCCCCGTACCTGTCCCTTCAACAAACCCTGCTACTCCGCCCAGGCGTCAAGCTCCCCCCTCGTTCGCCCTGAGTGCAGCAAAGATGAAGATGGCAGCGGATGAGGGTGCGCTTTGCGTCATGGACTCGGGACGTGGAGACGGCGGTACGATTTTCGTGCAACAGGCAACGGCACTTGCCGCCCCGCTTGACAAGGACGGCAAGCCCGCCCCCCGTGTGTCGGTGTGGGCAAAAGAGGCGAAGATTGTTCCGCAGGTTTCGGTTTCCGCAGAGCAGTACAATCGAATGATGCGGATTTTAGGGGCGGGTGAAAAGATCAAAGTCGAGATCGAACTGGCTTCTCACTACGACGATAAAGACGCAATGGCTTACAACACCGTCGCCGAAATCACGGGTTCCGACTTAAAAGAGCAGGTGGTGATGCTGGGCGGTCATCTCGATTCGTGGCAATCGGGAACGGGAGCCACGGACAACGGAGCCGGGTGCGCCGTTGCAATGGAGGCGGTTCGCATTCTCAAAGCCTTAAACTTGAGGCCTCGTCGCACCATTCGGGTGGCACTGTGGAGCGGAGAAGAGCAGGGACTTTTCGGTTCTCGCAACTACTGCACTCAGCACTTCGGGAGCAAAGCCGAACCGAAGCCCGAAAACTCGAAAATCTCCGCGTACTATAATCTCGACAATGGAACCGGGAAAATTCGCGGGGTTTACTTGCAGGGAAACGAGACGGTGCGCCCGATCTTCAAGGAGTGGCTGGAGCCGTTCAAGGATTTGGGAGCCACGACGTTGACGATTTCCAACACGGGCGGAACCGATCACCTTTCCTTCGATGCCGTCGGTATCCCCGGTTTTCAGTTCATTCAGGACGAAATCGAGTACGATTCACGAACTCATCACAGCAATCAGGATGTCTTTGACCGGATTCAGGGTGAGGACATGAAGCAAGCCGCAACGATCATGGCGGCGTTTATTTACGAGACGGCGATGCGTGACGAAATGATGCCCCGCAAATTAGCGAAGTAGAGTATTGCCCGTTCGATCTTATGTCAGTCCCTCTCTTTTCCGTCGTGATAAACGGTGAGGAGAGGGGCGACTTTATTTGTGAAGTAGAATAATTTTGAGAGAAATACGGCGAAATAAATTTGCTTTTGGCGGCTTCACCGTTCCGTGTTTGTTCAATCGCGGACTAAACGAGAGCAAAAGTCAAAAACGTTTAACTTTCTGAGCAATGGAAAGGAAGTGGGGTATACTCGATTATCGGTGCAATTCACTGCCCGGAGCCTTTTGCAAAATGCAGAGGGCAAAGCAAAAAAGAGGAAGAAACATGAAACGTATCATTGCCCCGGTGCTGGTATCCGTTTGCTTGACACTTCTACCCACATTCGTCCATGCGGACACAATCACCCTTCACATTTACAATTTCGATTTTGGGAACAGCGTACACACGCACGTTGATCCCGTCATCCACCTCGGTGACACGG
>JACMPS010000454.1 GCA_014377395.1 Chthonomonadaceae bacterium | reverse complement strand
CCTGAATCGGAGTTTTCTTAAACGATGGCAAGACAAGCAGAACAATTAACCTCACGCCGCAAAGCCGCTATTTTATTGGTGGCGATGGGACCCGAATCAGTCGCGAAAATCTTCAAGAATTTGCGTGAAGACGAAATTGAAGCGATCACCCTTGAAATCGCACGGCTCGGCAAAATCACCCCGGATCAGCGCCGGAGCATCGTCGCCGAGTTTTACGAAATGTGTATGGCGCAAGAGGTGATTTCCGAGGGCGGAATTGATCAGGCACGGCTTGCCCTTGAAGCCGCCTTTGGACCCGAACGCGCCGCCGAAATGGTCAACAAAGTTATCCAGACAATGCAGGTCTTGCCTTTTGACTTTGTGAAGAAGACCGATCCGACGCAACTCCGCTCCTTCATACAGGACGAACACCCACAAACGATTGCGCTGATTCTCGCTCACCTCAACGCAGGGCAAGCCGCCGCCGTTATCTCCGGGTTGCCGCAGGAACTCAGGGCGGAAGTCGCTCGACGTATTGCCATTATGGACAGAACCCCGCCGGAAGTCATTCGGGAAATCGAGAAGGTGCTGGAACGCAAACTCTCCTCTTCCGTTGTCTCGCAGGGCTTCTCCACGGTGGGCGGCGTCAAAAGCCTTGTCGAAGTCCTTAACTTTGTGGATCGTACCACTGAGAAAACCATCCTCGAATCGCTCACCGAGCAAAACCCGGAACTCGCCGACGAAGTGAAAAAACTGATGTTCGTCTTCGAGGATATTATTCTTCTCGACGACGCTTCCATTCAGAAAGTGCTTCGCGAAGTGGATGGCAAAGAACTGGCACTTGCTCTTAAGGGTGTCAACGAAGAGGTTCAGGCTCGCATTTACAAAAATATGAGCGAACGCGCTATGAATATGCTCCGGGAAGATATGGAATTTATGGGGCCCGTCCGATTGCGAAACGTCGAGGAGGCACAGCAACGCATCGTGGGGGTGATTCGCCGACTGGAAGAGCAAGGCGAAATCATCGTGGCGCGTGGCGGTGGGGGAGACGAAGTCATTGTCTAACACAAACTCCGTTTTCTCCTCCGATCCGAACTCCGGGTTTCAGCCCCTTTTCGCCCCTCATGTCGAGCCGATGCAGAAGCGTCCCATTGCTGTGGAATGGTTCGAGAAGATCGCCCAGCAAATTGGGACAGACACTCGCATGGGCGAACTGGGGACGTGGGACGTGGACAGGCCTTCCGATGCCATGACAGTCAATCCCGGCGGTTCCGTTCATTTCGGAAGTGCGGAAGCGATTGCGGAAGTCGAGCGCATGAAGCAACGGGGCAAAGACTATGTGCCGCCGGAAATCAAGCGGATGCGGCAGAAAGCGATGTCAGACGTTCAGCGTTTGATGGAGCGTGCCGAGGAGCAGGCGGAGGAAATTCGGCAGGAAGCGTATCAGCAGGGCTATCTGCTGGGGTACGAGCGTGGCTACTCTGATGGGGACACGAAAGCGCAACAGGACAATCTGCAAAGTCGTGAAGAGGAGCGTGTGCGTCTCCAAACCGACATCACTCAGTTTCTGGAGTGTGTGGAAGCGGAGCGGCAACGTGCCTGGGACGACATCGAGCCACAGGCGATGGATTTAGTGTTTACGCTCGCCAAGCAGGTGATCAAGCAGGAAATTGATGTGAGTCGCACGGTGGCCGTTTCGGTAATCAAAAATGCGTTGCGCCGGGTCAACGAAAGCGGAGCCTTGCGCGTGCGAGTCAATCCCGAAGATTACGAGACTGTGCGTTCTCACCGAAGCGAAATCTTGCAGGTCTTGAACGGTTCGGCGGCAGTCGAATTTGTGGAAGATCGACGGGTCGGGCGTGGAGGTGCAATTCTCGAAACTCAGAACGGCAACCTGGACGCTCGTATCGAAACGCAGCTGGAGTTTGTTGGCGACACCCTGACTCAGATGAAGCACATGACCTTTGAGCAGGAAGCGGCTTAGCGAATTGGCATAACGGGCATCTGTCCCTCCCCCTTATGCAAGGGGGAGGAAAAGGAGGGGATTGGAATTCTCTTTAGCCCCCACCCTGATTTCGCCCACTCAGCCCCTCCCCCAAAATCCGGGAGAGGGGAGACAATACATGGAACTGTTGCGCATAAGCGGTTTTCAAGAAGATAAGACATGACGACAAACATCACGTTTCCTCCGATTCCAAAGGTGCAGGTCAATCTCGATCCCTATGCACGGCGGCTTGCACGGCTCGATCCGGTACGGCAAAACGGCAAAGTGACGCAGGTGATCGGGCTTGTCATCGAGTCCATTGGGCCCCCGGCGATGCTCGGCGAGATTTGCGAGATTTTCTATGATCGTGCCAACGCATTTGACCCGGAAAAGCCACCGATCAAAGCGGAAGTCGTCGGGTTTCGTGAAAATCGAGTGCTGCTTATGCCGCTTGGTGTAACGGACGGAATCAGACCGGGGGCGGAAGTCATTGCGACTCGCTCTCAGCAAACGGTTCCTGTAGGAGAGGCACTGTTGGGGCGAATGTTGGATGGCATGGGTGTTCCGATGGACGGGGGCCCTCCTCTTGATTTGCACCGAACCTATCCGGTCAATGCCCCGCCACCAAACGCGGTCACTCGTCCCCGAATCACGGAGCCGCTACCGACAGGAGTACGAGTGCTGGACGGTTGCCTGACGATTGGTAAGGGGCAACGTCTCGGCGTCTTTGCGGGTTCCGGAGTCGGGAAATCCACGCTGATGGGCATGATCGCTCGAAGTTCTACCGCCGATGTCAACGTGATTGCACTGGTAGGAGAGCGCGGGCGCGAGGTGCGTGATTTCGTCGAAGAGAGTCTGGGAATCGAGGGAATCAAGCGTTCCGTCGTGGTCGTGGCAACCTCAGATCAACCTGCCCTCTTGCGAATCAAAGCCCCGCTTGTCGCAACCGCAATTGCCGAATATTTCCGAGATCGGGGAGCCGATGTTTGTCTGATGATGGACTCGGTGACTCGCCTTGCAATGGCACAGCGTGAAGTTGGGCTTGCGATTGGCGAACCCCCCGCCACACGCGGCTACACACCGAGCGTGTTTGCGATGTTGCCCCGCTTGCTGGAACGTGCAGGAACAAGCTCTACAAGTACGGGAAGCATAACAGGGCTGTACACAGTTTTGGTGGACGGCGACGATATGAACGAGCCGATAGCGGATGCCGTGCGTGGAATTCTGGATGGTCACATTGTGCTCTCGCGTGACCTGGCACATAAAGGGCATTATCCGGCAGTGGATTTGCTTCAGAGCATCAGTCGCGTCATGCCCCAGATCACGCCCCGTGAGCAACGCGATGCCTCTTCCAATTTACGGGATTTGCTTTCAACTTACAAACAGGCGGAAGACTTGATCAACATCGGGGCTTATGCAGAAGGCTCGAACCCGCGCATTGATCTTGCTCGGCGCAAAATGGAAGCAATCAACGGCTTCCTGAAACAAAACTCTGATGAACCAAGCGACTACTTCGAGACGCTAAAAAGTCTGCTCACGCAGTTTAGTCTGTAGAGAGAAGTGTTGAGTGCCAAGTGTTAAGTGTTGAGGTGAAGCCCTCATTTCGATCTCGTCCGCTCATAGACGGGCGCAGTAAGCGACGCCCCTACACGGTTTGCAGAAGAGGGGAGTCAAGGCAAATGCCCTTCATATTTTCCTTCTCAATACTCCACTTAACACTCAACACTTTTTCCTGGCAACTTGCAAACTGGATAGGGGAACTTGATCTTGAAGCGATTTCGATTTCGACTGGAGACGGTTCTCAGGCACCGTGAGGCACTTGAAGCTCAGGCGGAGCAAAATTATCAACGGGCGCAGGTGATGGTGGAAGAGGCAAACGTCAAGATTCGAGCGCAGGAAACGCGGCGGCGTGAAGCCATGCAGATTGCCCCGGACGAGATTACCGACACGGCGCGGTTGCAAAACAGAGAACGGTTTTTGCTGACGGTTCAAGCGGCGATTGCGCTTTTGGAGCGCGAACGTGAGGCGGCGGGGATCGTTGCCGACATGATGAAGACGGAGTTAGTTGCGGCACGACAGGCACGCGAAGCCCTTTCGAAATTACGTGAAAAAGATGTCGCCGAGCATACCTTTTTGACCTTGAGAGAAGAGCAGAATGCACTGGATGAAATGGCGACGATGCGACATGGGAGGGTCTGAAACAAAAGTGACCCTGCTGAATCCCTGTCCGCAGGACTAACGGCGTAGCCGCCATCGGCGAATTTATTCTGCCGGATTTGACTCTAGCGGACAAACAAAAACTCTTTCGAGTTGAGCAAAGTGAGCAGTACGTCTTCGTAGACCTGTCGCGGTTCGGGGGCAAAAGCGATGACGCCGAGAGCGATCCGTTTTTCTCGCAGGGTAGGCAAGCGACCGAACGCGGAGAGGTACATTTCGTCCAGAATAAGAGAGGGCAGGCGTTTTGCGTTGAGGTTTTTGTTGAGTTTGCCTTTGTCGTCGCGGATTTTGTTGTTGACGGTATCGCCGTTCAACATCCGCAGAGTCTGGGAAAGGTTGACTTCGGAAATTCGTTCACACTCGCAGGAGTTTTGCCGGATAGGACGCCCGAAGGTGTCCAGAAACTCATTGTAAACCTGCGGATCAGGCAACTGAATCGCATGAGTGCCGAGCGGCAAATCGTTGTACTTCTCTCGTGTGCCACACACGGAATCAATTGCATCGAGCAGACTTTCGGCGGGAAGACGCTTCGGTAGGTAGTGCGTGAAAAAGGCTTCGTCCGCCCCATTATTTCCCGTTACTTCCGAACTTCGCTGATATGTCTGGGAAAGGCAAATATGACGGAGAAGAGCCTTCACATCGTAGTTGTTTTTGATCAGGGTGTCCGCGAGATAATCAAGGAGAGCCGGATTTGAGGCGGGGTTTGTGACGCGCATATCGTCAATGGGATTCACGATACCTTTCCCGAAAAGATAGCCCCAGTAGCGGTTTGCGAAATTGCGGGCGAAAAGGCGATTCTCCTTTGAGGTGAGCCAGTCGGCAAGCAGGGTACGTCGGTCTCCGCTTGCGTCGGGATTGACGGGATTGGCGACAACGGCGGGAACAACCGGAACCGCAGAGGTTTTCGCGGGAGTTGCGTCTCTGATTTCTTTGACTTTTGGCTTGAGCAGAGCCAGTTTTGTACCGAGTGGCGTGGGGGTCATTACCTCATTCGTTTTGGGGTGGCGCACATCGCCGTCATCGTTGATTCGCACGATTTGCTCTTGCCCGAACAGCCCAAAATCCTTGCTGTCTTTCGTTCGTACTCGTGCAAAAAACGCCGCGTACTGATAATAATCACGTTGGCTCCACTTCTCAAAAGGGTGCTGATGACACTTCGCACATTGCATCCGCACACCGAGAAATACCTGACTCGTCAGTTCCGTCAGGTCTTGCGGCTCACGCGCAATCCGATACAGGTTGGCGGGCCCGTTGGTGAAGGCACTTCCCTTCGCGGTAATCAAATCGCGCACGAATTTGTCAAGCGGAACGTTTTGCGTGACCTGCGTATGAATCCAGTTTCCGAAACTCCACATCCCCTTTGCGCCCAGACTGTCACGCCGAACTCTCAGCAAATCGCTCCATTTCAGTGTCCAGTAATCCGCATACTCCGGGCGATTTAGCAGAAAATCAATCCGCTTTGCGCGTTTATCGGGGGACTTGTCCTTTAGGAAAGCACGAGTCTCTTCCAGAGCAGGCAATGTTCCGGTGAGATCGAGGGAGACACGCCGCAAAAAGGTGGCGTCATCACAAACCGAGGAGGGCGTGAGGTTGAGTTGAGTCAGTTTGCGGGCAACGAGCAGGTCTATCGGGTGCGAGGAGAGGACCGATGAGGAGGAAGAGAGAGGCGGTTTCGCCTTTGCTTTCCCTTTTGTGGGTTTCGTTTTTGTTGCGTTTCCGTTTGATTTTGAGGGGTAGGGAACCACGACGGCACTCACGGCGGCAAAACCGCCGTAACGGATCATAATCGAAGTTTGTCCATAATTATTGCTTTTGACTACACCTTCGGGGGTTGCCGAAGCGATGCCGTCATTGAGTGAATTGATTCGTGCATGGGAAGTCACATCACGAGTGGAGTTATCCGCATACAGTGCCGTAACCTTGAGCGGGTAGGCGGGCGAAACCCTCGGCACAACGCGCTCAACCGGGAGAACAGAGATTGAAAGGAGGGGTGGCTCAGTGGCATCGGGGCCCTTCGCGCCTTCTTTGAGCCAGCGCAAGAGAACGGCGTAGTCGGCATCTTTCGGGGTGAAACGGATTCCGCCGCCGTGTGGAACGGTCATCAGCGGCTTTGTGAGGAAAAGGCTTTGTGCGGGTTCCGCAAGAGTGACTCGTCTTCCTCGCATTTGTTTGACGAGATTGACGTGATCCAGGTCGGGGTCAAAACCCGCCAGCGATAACTTGAATCCGCCCTTTCCGAACTGCGCTCCATGACACGCCCCTGTGTTGCAACCTCGCCGGGTAAGAATTGGTGCCACGTCTCGCACAAAGGAAACAGGAGCGAGTTCGGGCATTGGAGTTTTGACTTTAGGAGAGGCGTTCGGTGCTGAAATTTTGGCTTTAGATGAGGAGGCAAGAGGTTTTTTCGCTTTCTGGGCGAGAGCGGGGACGGCGCACACGAGAAAGCAAAAGAAAAGGGCTGGTAGGCGGTTTCTCATCGGACGTTTTTCCTTCGGAAAAGGCAGGGACAGGGGGCGAGATCGAATTGCGCTTTTTCTCTTCACCCGTTTGCCCGGTCAGACACCTCTTGTTCGCAATTGTGGCGAATTTTTGTGAAATCTCCTCTGAGAGTTTTTGTTATCCACCACCCGCTACGCTAGAAAGCATAGAGGCACAGAGAAGAAAATCCAGAGAATACAAAGAAATACGGAGAAGATTTTATCAACAGATTAACACAGAGATAGGAATTAGAAGACAAAATGCAAAAGAGAAAAGAGAAGGATGCGGATTGATACCTTTCTTTTGCTTTCTCCTTCTTCTCTTTGCGCTTTTGTATCTTTGCGTGAGGTCTCTTCCTCTCTCTGCTTTCTCTGTACCTCCGTATTCTATAGCGTAGCGGGTGGTAAATTCTGTCCTCTGCATGAGGTGAGGCAATCCTGCAAAGGGTATACTGAACCCGAAAGGCACCTCCATGCGTATGAGAATGCGGGAGAACACGATTTTGACGATGCCAGATACAGATATTACTCAACCTGCAGATACATCCACCCCGCTTTCGACACGCGAGGAACTCGAAGCGACGCTACAACACGGCTTTCAACGTGCCAAAGAATATCGTTGGAATGCCGCCATTGAAGCCTTCCGCCGCGCCGTTGCCCTTGATGCCGAGAGTACAGAGGCACGCTTTCGACTCGGCTGGGCACTCTGGAACGCGGCGGAGGACATCAAGCCGACTTTCGCGGATATGGCGTTTGTGTCGGGAGCGCAAGCACTCGGTTTCGACGGTGTTGCAAAGGACGGGCGACGCAAGTTTCAATCTTACCGTCAGTTGCTGACCGATGCCGAAGCCTACCTGAACTCTGTTTTGGAAAGAGATAGCGGACACGCCCGCGCCCGCTATTATCTCTCGAAAACGCTACAGGCACTCGACAAGCGCGTTGAGGCAAAAGTAGAGGCACGGAAAGCGGCGGAACTCGATCCAAGCAATCGCAACTACACGCAGTTTGCAACCTCGTTCGATCAAGCGACAAACGGGACTACTACTGTGCAACCTCGTGATGTCATCATGGTGACGCCAACGGCGGAGACTTGGGATGACCTTGTGTTGGACGCGAAGACAAAGCGCGAACTCCGGCAGATGCAATTGATGCTCGAAAAGCCCGAACTCGCCCGTGAACTTGGAATACAGCCGCCGACGGGGATTTTGTTGAAGGGCGCACCCGGAACCGGAAAAACCACGATTGCGCGAATTCTGGCACACGAAGCGAAGTGCAATTTTTTTGCAGTGACACCTGCCGACATCAATCAAATGTATGTGGGTGAAAGTGAAAAACGAGTCCGCGACATTTTCGCGAAAGCCCGTGCCAACGCTCCCGCGATTATTTTTGTGGATGAGATAGATGCGCTTTTGCCGGTACGTCAGGGTGGGACGGCCTTCCACTCGGACAAGGTCGTAAATCAGTTTTTGCAGGAAATGGACGGGCTGTCCAGCAACAATCGGGTGTTCATGGTGGGGGCAACAAACCGCGCCGATATGCTCGATCCGGCGGTACGACGAGGGGGAAGACTATCACGCGAGATCGAAATTCCGATCCCGGACTTCGCGGCGCGTGAGAAATTGTTTTCGCTGTGTACTCGTCACGCAAGCCTTGATTTCGATGTCAGCTTGAGCGTTCTTGCGGAGAAAACACAGGGCTACAGTGGGGCGGACATCAAGGCACTGGTCAACGAGGCGGGGTTGCAAGCCCTGATTCGGATTACGGACAGCCGATTACCGCTTGCAAAATCGCTGATTATGTCGGACTTTCTAAATGCACTGGAGAATCTGGGGTAAGGCTCTTGAAGTAGGTGATGCTCCTCTCCACACAATCCCATTCTTCGGCGAGAATTGCTTCGCTGGACTCGCCGCGCTCGTAGGCGGTAGAGTACGGTTCTTCCGCCGGACGCCCGAATTTCCAGAGGGTTCGCAGAGCGGCGGGAAGGTGGTAAATCTGCTCGTCGTAAAACTCACGGTGCCATGAGGTTTCCAGAACGGGAATGGTGCGCGTGGACTGTGCGGCAACTTCGATAGCAAATGTCGCCAGTGGGCTTTGTTCCTGGATGATGCCGATGATTTCCGGGAAGGGGACACACCCGTTTCCGGCGGCACAGCGCACAAGATGATAGCCGTTCTCCGCAAAGTGAATCGTATAATCTTTGAGGTGAACGTGGCGGACAATCGGCGCGACTTTATCGGCGAATGAAATGGGGTCTTCAGCAACGGCAAGCGCGTTTCCCGTGTCGAGTGTTACACCAAAAAAGGGGTGTTGCTCGACTTCGCGCCAGAGACCGAACATGATTTCATCGCTCGTCAAGTCTTGATGATTCTCAATCGCAAGTACCACGCCCTGCTCTTCTGCGAAAGGCAAAATCTCCCTGAGCCGCCTGACAGTCTCCGTCATTCTCTCCGCAAACTCTCCTGCATGACTCAGGGTGCGTCGGTCTCCACACAGCAAATGACTGAACAAAAACCGCATCGTTTTCGCTCCAGCACGGGCGGCGTCTGCAATGGCTTTCCGGTTTTCCTCTTCCGTGTAGTCCGTCAACACTCCATAGTCGGCGACAACCTGCGCGTTTTTCCTCTTGAAAAGTTCGTGCCAATTTACTTCCGCTTCATCGGTTTTGATCTTTGCCCCATTAAAAGAGGGAACAACAGGGGACAAACCGATTTCCACCCCGCTCAGACCTTTGAGGAGGGCATAGTCCAACAATGCCTCACGAGAAAGAATTTGCGAAGGTAAGTGACCGTCTCTGGAGGGCAGATAGCCCATTGTGTGCGGCAAGCTGTAGCCGCAAAGGAGAAGAGAGTTCATGGAGAGTGCTGAGTGTGACAATCCTAGACGTTTCTCTGCGTCTTGTCAAGAGTATGTGAAATTTGTTTCAGGCACAAAAGAGAGAGTCCGGGGAATAAATTCTCCGGCTACAGAAGCGCAAAGTCCACCTGTGTGGACTCAATGCAAAAGCATAAATGGTGTGTCCGAGTTTTGTCCATATGGGGCGGCACACCTCCGAGCGTGCAATTCATTCCTGTGACAATACTAACTCTATCTTGCGCTTAGAGACAAGAAAAGCCCTGATGCAAGGGGGAGGTTATGAGGGGATTGGAATTCGCTACTGTTTTTTTCGCATCGCGTCCGGCAGGACGCCTCCACCGCAGGTGCTTAGCGCAAGGATAAACTAGACCGTTGATGTGATCAATAACGTTGAAATTTATTTAATCGTTGCCGTCTTAAACAATCTAACTCCACTCCAACCCTCCCCTTGCATCAGGGGAGGGAGCCGATGCAATCTCCTTTGATTGTTTGCCAGAATTGCGTTTGCTCTTCCTTTTTGCTCCTCAATTTCCAAAGATAGTGCAACCTTGCTTCTCAACACTTAATACTTTCCTTTCAATCCGGCAAGGAGTCAAGGACGATGTTGTCATTTGTATAGATGCAGATTTCTGCAGCGATGTGGAGGGCGGACTCAGCAATTTCGCGGGCGTCCAGTTCCGTTTTGAGAATGAGGGCTTTGGCGGCGGCGGCGGCGGACATTCCTCCGCTTCCAATGGCGGCGATGCCGTCGTCGGGTTCGATTACGTTCCCGTCGCCGGAGAGAACGTATAATTTATCGCCGTCCGTGACGATCACCATGGCTTCCAGGCGTCGAAGAATCCGGTCAGTTCGCCATTCCTTTGCAAATTCGACGGCGGCGCGAGTGGTGTTTCCGCTAACGGATTCCAACTTTTGCTCGAAGGTGTCGCTGAGTTGTTGCGCGTCGGCAACCGATCCCGCGAATCCGGCAATGACTTTGCTCTGGTAGAGGCGGCGCACTTTGCGCCCACTCTGCTTCATAATCGTGGCTCCGAGCGTCACCTGCCCGTCCCCTGCAATCGCAACTTTGCCCCCACGCTTCACCCCGATGATCGTTGTCGAGCGAATTTTGTTCCTTTTTTCCATACCCTTATCATACCCGATCAAGAGAGGAGAAAACTCAGGGTAAAGTCATTCGCGGTTCAGGTTTTCTCTCACCCCCGAATTTATGTCATACTCAAGGACAAAATCAAGTAGGAAACCACACGGAACGTCCTCCAAAACGCTCTGTCTAACTTTTCGGGAGAATGAATGTTATGGGCAAACGCGCCCTTTCCGCATTGACCTCACTGTTGTTGTCTTTGCCTGTCCTTACCCTCAGCACTCAACCCGCTTCGGCACAAATTACCGGGGCGGAAGCGCCCAATCGTATCGCCGCCTTTACTGCGTGGGACGAGGAGTATTTGTATCTGGCAGTGCAGGTGAACAAGCCGGAACTGAAAGGTAAGAACGCCGCGCCTTTCTCGAATCCAAAAGAAGACGATGCGATCATCCTGACCTTCCAGACGGACAATGATAAAACGGCTACTCTGCGTACCGCAAAAACGTTTACCGTCGTGGTGAGTGAGGAGGGCGGAGCGCAACTGTATACAGGGGTGGCGGGAACACCACTTTACAAATCTCTTGCCGACTTCAACGAGCAAATTCAGGCAGTTCTCAACAAGGAGAAAGACCCCAAAGTTCGAGACGCAAAGTTTTTAGCCCTGTCCGACTCGATCATTGCTGTTGGCGTGAACAAAAAAGGTGCCAAACGTGCTACCGGAACCGTCTCGTCCGGCTACACAACTGAAATTCGGATTCCCTGGGCTGATCTCGGTGGCAAGCCTGCCGAGAACGCACATTGGGGATTTCATCTTGCGGCGCAAAGCGTTGTCCCCAGCAGTCCGGCGTTGCAGTCCCTCTCAAAGCGGGTGCTTTCTCAGGCAGACCTCGATAATCCTTCACTTTTCCACGAACTTGTTTTCGCTGCCTCTCCCTTGACCTCAGAAGGGGCGATTCATTATGCCCCCCGTGTGCTTGCGAACAAGCCGAATATTGACGGCGAACTAGTGCTTGGTGAATACAGTGCGCTTTCCCTGATCGAGTTTGGAGAGCGACTGAACGCAGGAGCGGGAGGCTCGGCACTTCCCGCAACACTCACTGCTCGTACACGTCCCACACCGAAAGTAAAGCCCGCCCGCAAGACATTGCCCCTTCCTGTTGCGCTTCCAAAGGGGGCAACCACTGCGGGAATCGTTCATGCGCCGCAGACACTGACGCCACTCACACTCGCGAAATACGTTTATCGGTATCAGGGTGATCCACGCCGAGAAGTTCCTGTGGAGGGAATTACACGAACTGACGGCGGCACGGCTCTTGCTCAACACCCGCTAAGTGGAACGGGACCCTGGATGACTTACGAACGTGCCGACTGGCACCGCAAAAATTTGCAGGACGCCCGCAAAGCCGGAATAGATGCTTTCCTTACCGTTTATAGAGGAGCGGAAAGTGATCGCAAACGTTTTGCGGATCGGGGGCTAGTTGCGCTTGTGCAAGCCCTGCAATCCTTGAGAAATGAGAACAAGGACTATCCGCAAATTGCACTCTGGCTTGATCTTTCCGGTGTCGCCGAAGCATTAGGTGAGCGTCCTGACCTGCACGATGAAAAGGCAAAGTCCACGATTTATGCTCAAATCCTGCACTATTTTGAGCAGGTTCCTTCAGAGTTTCGGTTGGGAGTTCGATTGTCGCCGCAAAACGGCGGACGCCTTGCCTACCCGGTTTTCCTTGCAGAAACGGGTGTGCTGAAAGGTGTTGACGAAACGGCTCTTGCCTCTCTGCGAGAGAGGTTTGTACAGGATTTCGGCACTGACTTGCTCTTTGTTGGCGAAACAGGATTGGAAGGTGCGGGGGTAGACGGCATTTTAGCCTCGCCTCGCACCGAAAGCAAAATAGGTTGGTTGAAAGTACAGCGCGTCAATCCCGGTTTCGATCCGACTTACGCGCCCGGTGGTGCGACTGAAGGAGTAGCTTATCGCCCGAATCTGAACGGGGACACCTACCGGAAAGATTGGGACGAGGCTCTGGCGAAAAACCCGGCACTGATCGTGATTGACTCGTGGAATGAGTACACGCTTGGTAGTGCGGTCTCTCCGACATTGGAGGCGGGTGTCACTCTTGTTGATCTAACGAGATTGAGTGTGAACCGTCTCAATAAGAGCGGAAAACTGCGCGGCAAAATCGTCTCGCACAATGCTCCGGCGCAAATGATGCCCTCCTCAACCTATCGAGTCGAAGCACGAGTCCAGAACACAGGCTATGAGGGATGGGGTGTTTCCCCCCTTTCGCCGAACCCGGTTGTGCTACGTTATCGCTGGCTAAAGGGAGAAAGTATTGTTGCAACGGGTGCGGCTTCACCGGTGTTCACGCTTCTTTCAGGTGACACGGCGACGACAACCCTGGAGGTTTCGACGACAAAGCAGGACGGCACTCCGCTTGAAATCGGCGATTACACGCTGGAAATTGTAGGTGAGTTGGAGGGTGGTAAAGCCTCCACGCTTGATATTGAGTCTAAGTTTTCGGTGAAAGTTTCCCTTTCCGATCTGCCCGAATTTGCGGCAACTGTCACTCGAACCGATCTGCCTACGCAAATGGAAAACGGCGGCGTTTACACCGTTCAATCTGTTGTACGAAACGACGGAAGCAAGACGTGGAAGAAAGCCGAGGGCGCGTATGTCGCGCTTCGCCTGACAAAAACAAACGCGAAAGAGGAAAGTTATCTCAAGACTGCCGACGCAAGTGTCGCTCTTGACGCCGATGTACTTCCCGGTCAGGAAGCACGAGTCACGCTGACGCTACCCGTCACCGATGACGAGGGAAATCCTCTCAAACTAAGTGAGGGTGAAACAAACACAATCCGTCTTGAAGTGGGAGACAATACAGGCGGTTCGATCGGTGAACGGGCGCCGGTGATGCTCCAAACCTTTGATTTCGGGGTGCGGTTTACGTTTGATGGCTCCCAGGCAACGCTTCCCGCAGACCGAAAACTTCCGATTCGAATCAGCCTTCAGAACACCGGATCGCAGACCTGGAAGGCGCAAAGTGTCCGGGTCGGGTATCACTGGTACTACGCCGATGGAAGCGAATATGTGTGGGAAGATGACACCTTTGGCATCCCGAAAGACGTGGAACCGGGCGGTTTTGTCAACGATCTTTTTCCCAGTGTGACGGCTCCCGCTTATGATGGCACTTATTGGCTTGTGTGGGACGTGAAAGTTGGGGAGACGTGGGTTTCTACCATGAACGGTCAGCAGGTGAGTGGCGAATTGGTGCGTCCTGTGCGTGTATTCGGCGGGAAGTTGTACTTTTGTGATCTGAGCAAAGGCTTTAATCTTGACGGCACAACGGAAGAAGGCGACTTTTTCGACGGCGATTTTGATGGGCAGGGGCATACCTTTCCGGCACCCGTTGTTCCACCCTACACGGATTTGTCGGTACTTCCGTCGGGAATGTGGCTTTCTGGAGTAAAGTCGGGACCCGATTCTCAAAAGCGGATTGGCTTCCGGTGGGGCGGCAAAGACGCAACGACGAAGAATTTTGTCGAGTGCCAGGGGCAACGGCTTGAACTCGGCAAAACAGCCGACAAATTCCGTTTCATTCATATTCTTGCGTCTTCTTCGGCGATGGCTACGGGCGGTGGGATCAAAGTCATTTATCAGGAACCCTCCTCGCAGACTGCCGACCTTCTATCTTTTAGTTCGGGACTGTGGGAACTGGGCTCCGCCGCTTCAACGGAGACAGTTGGATTTCTGGCGAAACGTCGTCACTCGCATACGGGTGTCGAGCGCAAGCCTGTCGCACTCTACCACTACATCATCAAAATTGGGGCGGCGCGTACCCCGGTGGCACTGGTTTTGCCAAACGCCCCAGAAATCAAAATTGCGGCGGTAACGCTGGAGAAGTAGCACTGAAACGTCAGGCACTTCTCTAACGTAAAGCCATGAAAGAGCGCACCTATTTTTGTGATTGAGATTTATGACTGAGAGGGATAAATGGGTGTCGCCCCAGACTAAGAGGGAGACGGATTACCGAATGGCGCAGAAGACTGAAAACAAGCCGAAAGAGACGTACCGTGAGGTTCAGGCGCACGTCATTGCCGCATTGCAGACGACATTGGAGTCGGGAGAAGCCCTGCTTGGTTTCACGCGGGGACGAGTTTCGGGTGGGTGGAAAGGCAAACTGAGCGTAGGAGTCGAGGCACTGTTTGCGCCCGATGTCAACATCGGCTTGACTGACAGACGCCTTGTCTTGCAACACGTCACGGCGACAAGCGGTAAGCCAAGCCAGATTTTGCCGCACAAGTTCCCATTGGAAAAACTCAGCCGGATACAGTTTTCCGAGATTGAAACCTTTGGGGGAGAGACGGAGGGGCGGTTGGTGATTCGGGAGACCGATGAAACAACGTTGCGACTTCGCCTAACCGGAAAAGAGTTTTGTAGAGACGCGCAAACACTCGCCGAAGTTTTTAAATCGCTTCTTCAAGCGCAACAAAAATCAACGGTTCACCCGACCTCTCCGCCCTGTCCGAGTTGTGGACGTGCCCTCTCTCAACCCGCCCGATTTTGTCCGTACTGCGGAAGCAAAGTGAGAGAGAACGATGTTGAGACAGCGACCGAAAACGTGGTTGTCCCCGATATTCCAATTTCGGCTTCTGTAGAGGTTGCCCCTGAGCCGTTTTCGCCTGATCTTCCCGAAGAAATCGTGTCCTCTGTGAAACCTGACTCGCCTTCTGCGTCGGTGGAAGAGCCGTCTTTCGTTCCAATCTTCTCGACGGCCTCCGAACCGCACATAGTACCTGATGCCTTTGCTATTTCTGCTGAAGAGCCTGTGGTACGGAATGCAGATTTGAACACGCCGCTTGATTTCGTTCTTGCCAATGCAGAACCGGAAGCAAAAGCAGAAGATAGGCTTGTAACTGATGCTGACAATGAGACTGTTGCGTCATTAGAATCGAAGACCGAAACTTCTGCCGAAGTGGAAAATAAGGACGAAGACAAGCCTAAGAAGAACGATAAGGATGAATTCTGGCGCGACTTCGCCCGAATTTCGGGTGTGACGCCTCCTGATTAAGTTGAAGACCTGACTTGAATTTGTGAAATCGTAAGATTAAGAATGTTATAAAGGTGAAAGAATGAGTGCTTTAGAATTGTTCGATACGTCCTTGCCACCCCGTGTGCGCTTTCCAGGGTTATCTTCCGCCGCCTTCGAGCATCCCGCCGACCGCGCCGCACTGGAAGCCTTGAGACGCACACCTGGTCTGGATCGCCTGATTCGCTGGCTTTCCGAAATGGGTGCGGAGCGTTATGCACGGATTATGTTTACGGGGGACGCGGTGCGCGTTTCGCCTCGCCAATGCCCCCGATTGTACAGCGATTTGCGCGAAGCCTGTGCTATTCTGGACGTGCCGGAACCCGAATTCTATCTTTCGCAGAATCCGCAACCCAACGCTTTTGCTTTTGGAATGCAACGGCACAGCCTCGTGATGACGACTTCACTGGTAGATTTGCTGACCGATGCAGAGCGTCTTGAAGTGATCGGTCACGAACTCGGACACATCAAAGCAGAACACATGCTATATCGCACGATGGCGATTGTGCTGGCAAATGTGATGAAAACCGCCGTGTCGGGGCTGACGATTCCAGCCGCGATTCTTTCTACCGGACTCGTGCTGGGTTTCTATTCATGGTTCCGAAAATCAGAACTAACGGCGGATAGAGCGGGTTTGCTGACGGTGCAGGACAGCGAACTTTGCGTGTCGGGCTTGCTGAAACTTGTGGGCGGTTCGCAAAAACTGGCGGACGATCTGAATCCGAAAGAGTTCATCAAACAGGCTGATCTGTATGATGATATGGAAGATGATGCGCTTGGTCTCTATTATAAATTTATGATGGTGGCAGAGCAGACACATCCCTTTCCTGCTCTTCGCGCGCGAGAAATCACCGAGTGGGCGCAAAGCGAACAGTACGCTCAATTGCTGAACGGTGATTATCCCCGCAAAGACGGCGAAGTCAACAAACGAACCTGCGACAACTGCGGCACGGTGGTGACGAACGTGTCGTTTCGGTATTGCCCGGAATGTGGCGAGACTTTGCCGATGGTGGCAAAGTAGCGATGTAACCAAAGTGTGAGCGGCATCGTCAAAAGGACAATCACCTTTCTTCTCCCTGACCTATTTATGAAAATTCATAGAATGCAGTGCTTCGGAGGAAAAGGGAGAGGGGACAGAAAGACGATGCCGCACGAAGAAACCTGGAGCGTAGTCCAGAGCCGACCGGAAAACAGGGAGCGAGCGGTGATCGCCGAAGAAGACAGCGCGTTGGTAACGCGGTTTGTTCGTGGTGACTCTGCCGCGTTCGATACGCTTTTTTCGCGTTATCAGGATTACGTGTTTCATATTATCTACGGTGTTGTCGGAAACACGGAGGAAGCCCGCGACTTAACACAGGATGTTTTCCTGCAAGTCTATCGCTCTCTCCCGAAGTTTCGTCACGGGTCTCGGTTTGCAACCTGGGTTTATCGAATTGCCATGAATCGTGCTGTAGACGCAACTCGTTCCGCCAAACGCCGCCCCTTTCTCCCTTTCCTCTCTGAACCCTCTTCATCGTCTGAGTCCGTATCTGGTTATTCGCCGGAAGAGTTGGCGGATGAGCCGGAATCACTTTTCATTTGTGGAGAAGAGCGTCAAGAGATTCAGCACATTCTGATGGAGTGTCCCGTTGCACATCGGCAAGCATTGGTGTTGCGTTATTATCGGGACCTTTCGATTGAGGAGATGGCGGAGGTGATGGATTGCTCAGTGACTGCCGCAAAAGTCCGTTTGCATCGCGCCCGAAAAGTGTTTAAGGACCTTTACGAAAAGGCGCAATCGTCGTATCACGAGGCAGGAAAGGAGAAACACAATGCAAGCCCGATTACCCGTTGAGTGTGTGCGTGTGCAAAGTCGTCTCTTCGATCTGTTCGACAACAGCCTCTCCTCTCAGGATCGTGAGCACGTCGAAGGACACCTTTCCACCTGTCTTCTCTGTGCAAAGGAGTGGGAGACGGTACGTGTTGCTGAGCGTTCTCTACGAACGTCTTCTTATAGTTTGCCTGTGGCGGGAGACCTACGCCCCCAATTTTATGCACGTTTGCAGGCGGAAAACAGGACACTCTCAAAACGGAGTGGCTTGCGCCCCGTTGCGTGGTGGGGTTTTGCAGGGGTGGCGGCTTGCGCGGTAGGACTCTTTGTGTTCCGTGTGACAAATCTTCCTGCGCCTACCGCTTCTACGGAAGTTGCTCCGGGCATGACGGCGAAAGCGGAAAAGCCGAAACCGGAAGCCAAAACCAAAGAGGTAGCGGTAGTCTCCTCTACAACTCCGTTAGTGAAAAAGAGTTCCCACCCTGAGATTGTAGAATCTGTTACTGACCGTAACTTGTTTTCTCCGCCAAAAAAAGTGAAGGCAATCGCAAACGTCAATGGCAAAATCGCTCCGTCAAGAAAATCCTCACCTCGTGGAATAAACCTCGAGAGTATGATGATTACAGAGAAAGCGGTTGATTCT
>JACMPS010000040.1 GCA_014377395.1 Chthonomonadaceae bacterium | reverse complement strand
TCAGGAAGCCTACCAGAAAGCCCTGGAGCAAGAGGGCGTCACTCCTTACCGCAATGCCTCCGTGCAACCTTCCGATCTCGAAGACAAAAAGCCGTTTGCGTTTAAGGCGATTGTGCCGTTGGAACCGCAGGTCAAACTCGGCGAGTACACGTGTCTGACCGTCAACAAACCAATTTACCCGGTGACGGACGAAATGGTGGACAAGCGCGTTGATCAGATGCGTGAGGAAAAAGCGCGTCTTGAGCGAATCACGGATCGCGGCGTTCAGGCAGGTGACGTGCTGATTGCCGAAATGGAAACCGTGATTGAAGGGGTCGAGGAGAGTTCTCCCGCACGTCGTCAGTTAATCCAGATGGGCAGCAATGTTCCCGGCTTTGACGAACAGGTAACGGGAATGAACCCCGGCGACGAGCGATCTTTCGAGATTGTCTTTCCCGATGACTTTGCCGAAGAAGAGAAGCGCGGCAAAAACGCAAAGTACACCGTCAAACTTTCCTCAATTTCCGGGCGCAAAGTGCCGGAACTCAACGACGAATTTGCAAAGCAACTCAGCGTGGATACGGTTGAGGCACTGAAAACTCAGATCAAGGATTCGCTCACACAGGAAGCCTCCGATTTGTCCAATCAGGTTGCCGAGCAACGCATCATTCAGAAGGTGCTGGAGACCTCCGAAGTCTATTTTCCCGAAGCCCTTGTTCAAGAGGAAATGGAAGACGATTTCAAGCGTTTGAGTGCTGAACTGAAGCAGTACCAGATGCCCTACGAAGGATTTCTGGCGCAAACCGGGCTAACCTCTGAAACGCATTACGCGCAGGTACATGACTCGGCGGCAACCCGCATTCGCTCGGTGCTGGCGTTGCGTCAGGTTGCCATTCAAGAGGGTTTGCAGGTGACGGACGACGCGATTGATGCGGAGTTTGCTAATCTGGTGGTCGGTGGACGCATTACGGAAGAGCAATTCGCGGACTATCAGCAGGATGGTCGCCGCCGTTTGCAGGTCGCGAACGCTCTGGTGCAACAACAACTCCATGACTTCCTTTTTGCGAACAATTCCTTCACTGAAGTGGAAGAAGACATCGAAGCCATTGAGGAAGACAACGCACAGGCACTCATCGAAGGTTCTTCCGAAACCGAGTCAGCAGGAACCGAAGAGACACCCACTTCTGCGACCGAAGCACCTGCGATAACCGAGACTACGGAGTCCACCGAAACTTCTCCCACGCAGGCGGAAAAGGAAGATGCAGAGAAGACCTCGGAGTAGGTTGCCCTCTCTTCCGCCCTCACCCTAATCTTGTCCACTCACCCTCTCCCTGCCACCCGCTGAGACGGGTTAGGGAGAGGGGAGCGGATGCAAATGCCTTCGATCTTGTTCCTGTCTCTGAAGCAAGTGAAGACAAGTACATCAATCAGGTCTTTTCTTTATGCTCAGACGAGTTAGCATATTAGTTTTATTCCTCCCTCTTATGCAAGGGAGATGTTAGGAGGGGGTTGAAAATTCACTACGATCTCTGAAATGAGGCGGGACAGGGGGGCGGAATTTATTCCTGCTACACAAAACCATTTAATGCTTTTTAACCCCAACCCAACCCGTTCCAATTACAAACTCTTGCTCAACTATTCGCAAGATTTCCCTTGCATGAGGGGAGGGGGTAGATACCTATCGCTGATCGGAGACGGAAAATGTAAATTCCTGATTCGTTATCCAAAGAAGAGTTAGTTGCCCTGATCTCGCAATTGGAAGAACAACTCACCGCGCAAGTGGCGAAACCTCAACCCGGCAAAGTTTATGACCGGGCGGATCGGAACGACAATCGTTGCGTCCTCTGTGGCAAGTCCCGCGAAAAAGCCAATAAACTCATCCTCGGAGCACACGGGGGCGTCTGCATTGACTGCGTAGACCTCTGCAACGACATCATCCAATCCCGGAAATTACAACAGGAACGCGCCGAGCAAAGCGCACAACCCGGTCAGGCTATTGAAACCTCTTCGCAAACCGTAGAAACACCTGTAGACGCCACCGAATCTACCGATAATTAAAAGGGAGAGGGTTGTGGCAACGTTTGACACCTGAACGCGAATGGGCTAGCGAGCCTGTTTGCGCTTCCATACTTGCCCGAAATTCCCCAGGAGGTTACATCAATGATGGATCGTTTTTCTCGTGTGCCGCAAAACGTCATCCCGATGGTCGTGGAGCAAAGCGCTCGCGGCGAGCGGGCTTATGATATTTACTCTCGTTTGCTCAAAGACCGAATCATTTTCATCGGCGAACCCGTCTCCGATCACCTTGCGAATCTTGTGATCGCGGAAATGCTGTTTCTTGAAAAAGAAGACCCGGATGCCGACATCGAACTCTACATCAACTCTCCCGGCGGTTCCGTTTCCGCAGGGCTAGCAATGTACGACGTGATGCAACTCGTCAAGTGCGATGTCGCCACAATCTGTGTGGGCATGGCGGCTTCTATGGGAGCCATTCTGCTTGCGGGAGGAGCGGCGGGCAAACGCTACGCGCTTCCCAATTCCCGGATTATGATTCATGCCGTCGCGGGTGGCTACGA
Source organism: Chthonomonadaceae bacterium (assembly GCA_014377395.1). Classification (GTDB taxonomy): domain Bacteria; phylum Armatimonadota; class Chthonomonadetes; order Chthonomonadales; family Chthonomonadaceae; genus JACMPS01. The sequence continues at coordinate 3,720 of JACMPS010000040.1, read as the reverse complement.
AGGAACCGTGCAGGACGCCGAAATCCGTCTGAAAGAAATGGTTCGCGCCCATGACAACTTGAACGGTATTCTCGCCAAGCATACCGGGCAACCGTTCGACAAAGTGCGCCGTGATATGGATCGTGATTACTTTATGTCTCCCCCGGAGGCACTTGAGTACGGAATCATTGATAAAATCGCGGATAAAAAGGCATAAGTAGTCAGAGAGTCAATGCAGTGTTAAGTGTTGAGTGTTAAGCCTCAATACTTAACACTCAACCCTTAATACTTTTTATATCGGAGAGTGATCTTTGTCCAGAGCGTATGATCGAGGCGAACGCAACGATACCCGTTGTGTGCTGTGTGGTAAGACCCGTGAGCAGGTCAAAAAGTTGATTTTAGGCGTGCATGGGGGCGTTTGCCTTGACTGCGTAGACCTCTGTAATGACATTATCCAAAGCGGAGCCTCCGAGCAGGAACGTTCCGGGCGCATTGACACGGTGGTCGGGGTTCCGAAACCCAAAGAGATTTACCGGATTATGAGCCAGTATGTGGTGGGGCAGGAAAGGGCGAAGCGCGCGCTCGCCGTTGCTGTCTACAACCACTACAAGCGTATCAATCTTGCTTCCAACGACATTGAATTGCAAAAATCCAACATTTTGCTTTTGGGGCCGACGGGTTCCGGCAAAACGCTTCTCGCACAAACGCTGGCGAAAATCCTGAACGTTCCTTTTGCGATTGCTGATGCTACCTCCTTGACTGAGGCGGGCTATGTCGGGGAAGACGTAGAGAATATCCTGCTGAAACTTTTGCAGTCGGCGGACAGTGCCAATCCCGGCGGCACGATTGATCAGACGATTAAACTTGCACAGCGCGGCATTATCTACATTGATGAGATTGATAAAATCTCCCGCAAATCGGAAAACCCTTCGATCACCCGCGACGTGAGCGGCGAAGGCGTTCAGCAAGCCCTGCTCAAAATTCTGGAAGGTACCGTTGCTAACGTTCCGCCGCAGGGCGGGCGCAAGCATCCCCAACAGGAGTACGTTCAACTCGATACGTCTTCGATTCTGTTTATTTGCGGTGGTGCGTTCGAGGGACTCGCAAACATCATTGAGCGACGCATGAACACCCGCGTGATGGGCATTCTCGCCGACGTACCCACGAAATCCGACAAACTCGCCCTTAAGAACAACATTTTCTCGCACGTCATGCCCGATGACCTGCTGAAGTTTGGACTGATCCCGGAGTTCATCGGGCGTCTGCCTGTGGTTGCCACACTGGACGGACTGGACGAAGAAGCCCTGATGAAGATTTTGACGGAGCCGAAAAACGCGCTGGTCAAACAATTCCATAAGTTTTTCGAGTTCGATGGCGTAGAGTTGGAGTTTACGGATGGGGGATTACGAGCGATTGCTCACGAGGCGATGCAACGTAGCACCGGGGCGCGGGCGTTGCGAACGATCATCGAAGAAATCATGATGGACACGATGTTCGAGATTCCCTCTTCCAAAGACATAAAGCGTGTCGTGATTACGGAAGAGACGGTACGCGACAAAGCCGAGCCGGAAATCTACACCACGACCCAACTGAAACAGGCATCGTAATGCGAGGAGAGAGTCCGGGGAATGAATTCCCCGGCTTAAAAGAAGCGAAGTCCACCTTCGTGGACTGGATGCAAGAGCAGTGAAGCAAAAGTGGTGCGTCCGAAGGAAGGTCTGCGAATCGTTGAGCAGATGTTTGCGATTGGGCGCGGGCGGAACGCCTCTAGCGCGGAATTTATTCCTGCGACAAATGCTCCCGCCAACGAAGTCAAGCATTGCCGCTCTCTCCCTCTAAAATTTCGATGACATCCACGCCGCCGCGCCTTCGGGAGCGGCGGCGCACGGTTTTCGCCATTGGGCTTTCCGGGAAGTACATCCGTATCGCAAACAAATCACGGTAAGGGTTATAGTGACAAATGCTTTGTACTCCCAGTTGCTCCGCCACTTCTTTTGTTTCGGATTTTCGTTTCGGGTTGGTTTTGCCGTCTTTGCAGTGCCGCTCAGCACGATCATAGCGCGGACACATCCAGCACGACATTCGGCGTTCCGATGCCATTGTCAAATTTCCTCTTTCTTGTAAAAATGTCTTGGAAGAGTGGAGTTAGTACCGTTCTCCGCAGGAATGAATTCCGCGCTAGAGGCGAGTACGCCCCGTGTCCTTCGGACACACCGAAAGATTTCTTTAGCACCCTCGAAGTCAATTCTCCCTTTAATTGAGCAAAGGATAGCAATCAAGCGATAAAACTCTAAAGATAAAACGGGGTTACTATAAAATTATGGGAATCGTTGTCATTCAGGAGATCGAAACCGTCTGGACGAAAAGTGCACGCGGCGGCAAAAGAGCGATTCTTCGAAACGCCATTCCAGAAGCAGTAAAAATTCCTTACAATCTTACTGACATCATTAACATCCAAAGGTTATACCATTCACTTCGCTATAACACGAACTACAAGCAACGCACTCAACCAACCGAGGATATTAGAGTTAGTTCTACTTTTCATTCGATTACGGCGGGGTGCGTCCATGTCGAAGGAAACAACAATTTAGTTTTAGCTTCTTTTCAGTACAATATCGAGTGTGGAGGTGCGCCTAACCGAAAGTGGTTAGGGAAAACCCTACGAATTGCTCCAAACGAATGGGGGCAAATGATTTATAATGGGTTATTCGTCTACAGAGGATCACACTTCTGGTTATGCAAGAAAACTATTGTAAACGTTGGCATCTTCGAGCGAATCACGCCCGGTTTGTTCACCCGTAGTGCGCCTACGCACCGTTTCTCAGCAATGGCAGAAATTTGGTAAATTAGCCACAATAATGGAAATACTCTGCCCCCTGTTGGGATGATACTACAGGCTACGGTTATCGAACCTTTGTTGTGTTCCGTCTTCCAGATTCTCGAAATTGCCGTCCGTATAGTCCTCCAAAAATCTATGCCAGAACTTCAAGGCAGGTGTGTTCGCCGCCAGTTCGTAGAGAACCCACTTACCGCGTCTTCTGTCGAAAATCTGTTTTGCCGCTTCTTGCCCAACCCCTTTGCGACGATATTTCGGGGCGATGTAGAAATCCATCAACTCCAGATCAATCCCGTCCGGCAAAGGGGCTTGTCGGTCAAACACCATCGCAAATCCTGCGGGTTTCCCCTCTACCTCAATGATGATCCACTCTCCCCTGTCCCGTATCCACCAGTTAAAGCGAACACACTCTTCGGGCGTCTTAACCTCTTCTGCTCCATCAAAGCCTCCGTAAACCGGGAGACCATGTGCGTTAATCTCCATTTTCGGATCGTACTGGGACAGTTCCACGAAAAAGTTCAGAAAGAAATGCTCGACGATGTGTTTTGAGGTCGCGTCTGCGCTACGAAGGGTGACGGTCAGGGACACATTAAGCCTTTCGAGCGAGATAAAGAACGGCGATGTAATCAATCTCGATTTCGCCGCCGTACTTTTCAAGTACTTCAATAATGCCCGTGTGAAGTCGCTTTTTGACTTCGGGCGAGAGCAGTTGATGACTGGAATGAGTGTCAAGCAATGCGATATAATCAGTACTGCCGTATCGTTTTGTCCAGGGAAACTGCTCGGTGAGAACATCAGTGTAACGCCCTGTCGCACGAATCTGGTTTGCACGATTGTTTGCCGACCAGTCTTTCGCGGAGCTGTTTCGTTCCGTCGCGAGTTCGGGTGCCTCACGTGCATAAACG
>JACMPS010000453.1 GCA_014377395.1 Chthonomonadaceae bacterium | reverse complement strand
TTCGCTCTCATTAGTCTCGCCGCCCCTGCTCGGCACAAGCGCAAACAGAGAGTCTCAATGGTTCGACTCCCCCCTTCCCTGTGAGCGTAGCGAACGCAGTAGGGCAGAAACCGAAGGTTTGATGGATGGAGGGTTGGGGGGTTAAGTCAGATGATAATCCATTCTACCCTGTAAAATTGCAATGTGTTCCGATTTCACTCTCTTGTGTGAGAACCCCGGCGAAATTGGGCTATAATGTCCCTGAAATGCGTCTTGCCCTTTCCGAACCGAACGTGCTGGACAATCTTTCGGTTGTTGGGCAATGGGACAACACGCCCGAAACGCGGTACACAAAGGAGAGAACCGAATGTCTTTAAGTGAAGAAGAGAAACACGCTTTTCGTGAAGAGGGTGTCCTCATTGCGGAAGGCGTTCTCACGGAAGCGGACCTCGCTCCCGTTATCAGCGAGTACTCCGACTGGGTAGATCGGCGTGCTCGCTTTCTGCAAGCAGAAAACAAAATTTCTGACCTGTGCGAAAAAGAGCCCTTCGAGAAGCGGCTTGCTTCTCTGTATGCCCAGTCCCCGGAAATCACTCGCGACATGGACATCATGTATGCACGCGGCCCCGCGACCTTCGCCTTTTTACGCAACGCACACTTGCTGGACGTGGTTGAAGGGCTGATCGGACCTGAGATCACCTGCAACCCAATTCAGCACATTCGCGCCAAGCCACCCGCCGCTCTTTCGGGTGAGGGGGCAGGGTTCTACAATGTTCCCTGGCATCAGGATGCAGGCGTGACGTGGGAAGAAGCGGACAACTCGGACATTTTGACCCTTTGGATTGCCCTGACGGACGCGACGGTGGAAAACGGTTGCATGGAAGTGATACCGGGTGTCTGGAAGCAAGGTTATCGCGAACATTGGGATGAAAACGGAACGACGATCCGTCCTGACCTGCTCCCCGAAGCACCCCCGCGCCCTGTGCCTGTGAGCAAGGGCAGTCTTATTTTTATGCACCGCTATACACCGCATCGCTCCACGCCTAATTACAGTTCGGGCGTTCGCTGGAGCATGGATTTACGGTATCAGCCTACTGGACAACCGACAGGTCGTCCTTTCCACCCCGCTTTTGTGGTACGAAGTGCCACGAATCCCGAAAGCGTCTTCACAGATTACACCGAGTGGACTCGTCAGTGGATTGCGGCTCTGGAATCCTCAAAGGGGATGAAAGCGCATCGAGTCAAGTAATCCTGCCGTCTCTCTTTCTCACGTCGAAACTCACCCTCAGGCGCGTAGAGATCGCAACTATTCGTCACATAAATTCCGGAGAAATGAATGTACGCCAGACAACAACTTTGTTTACCCTATCTACAGAACCTATCCCCTTATCCGTTGCTTCGGGCGGCGGCTGTTCTGCTCGCTTTTCTTTTGCCACAGATTGGTAACGGGCAAAACAAGGAGACCGGAGCAGACGATGACGACCACCAACACATGATGAGTCAACTGGGGATTAAAGCCATTCGGCAGGGCCCCGATCCTAACAATCAATCTACTTTTGATGAAGCCCTCGCGAACCCCTACAAAGACACAATGCCGGACGTTCTTCGGATGAAGGACGGAACGAAAGTGACTCGAGCCGGACAATGGCGGAAGCGTCGGGCAGAGGTTCTGGAAGATTTCGAGCGCGAAGTTTACGGACGCATCCCGAAAAACGTCCCTCGTGTTTTCTGGCGAGTGATTTCCGCCACAACGGGGGAATCCGACGGCATCCCCACCCTGACAAAATCTCTTCTAGGACACGTTGACAATCGTGCCTACCCGCAGATTTCGGTTGAGATTCAGGCGAGTTTCACGGTTCCAACAAATTCGAAAAAGCCTGTGCCAATCATGATCGAACTTGCTTTTGGAACGGGGCGTTCCGGCTTTGTTCCTGCCTGGAAACAACTCGCTCTCTCCAAAGGTTGGGGCTACGGACACATTATTCCGACAAGCATTCAGCCTGATAACAGCCGGATGAAAACCGGAATCATTGGGCTGACCAATAAGGGTCAACCCAGAAAGCCGGATGATTGGGGTGCCTTACGTGCCTGGCAATGGGGTGCAAGCCGACTTATTGACTACTTTGAAGAAAACCGAAACTCTCTGGTTGACCCCAAAAAAGTGGGCATTGAGGGGCTTTCGCGCTATGGTAAGGCGGCTCTTGTAGCACAAGCCTTTGACACGCGGATTGCCGTCGGGCTAATTGGCTCTTCCGGAGAGGGCGGGGCGAAACTACATCGCCATATCTTTGGTGAAGCGGTTGAAAATCTCGCGGGGGGTGAATCCTACTGGATGGCAGGAAACTTTATCAAGTACGGTGCTTCAGACCCGCCTAAGACCGCCGCTGACCTCCCGGTTGACTCGCATGAATTGATCGCCTTGTGCGCTCCAAGACCCTGCTTTATCAGTTATGGAGTTGTGGAGCATGGCGATGCTAAATGGGTGGATGCACATGGCAGTTTCATGGCAACGGTTCTCGCGGGGCAGGTGTATCGCTTGCTGGAAAAAAAAGACCTCGGCACTGCGGGCGATTACTTGACGGATGTCATGCCTCCCGTGAAGACATTGATCGGCGGCGAACTGGCATGGCGGCAACACGAGGGCGGACATGAGGTGACACCTAACTGGCCCCCATTTTTTGAGTGGGTGCAACGTTATATTGAGGCACCCCGGCAGAAAGGTAAAACCTCTCGTCAGGTTGTGCCTGCAAAGACTACAATTGCCACTCCCAGAGAGGATGCAAATTCCGCGATTGCCCACCTGCAACTTGTGGAGAAGGCAAAAAAGGGGGGCATTGATCTTTACTTTGTGGGTGACTCCATTGTGCGTCGCTGGGGGTGTAGCGACCCACAGTATGCGGAACTTTTGCAAAACTGGAACGCTAACTTTTTTGGGTGGAACGCGGGCAATTTCGGCTGGGGAGGGGACAAAATCGAGAATATCCTGTGGCGAATGGAGAGGGGTGAACTCGAGGGCGTCAATCCAAAAGTCATTGTCATTCTTGCCGGAACCAACAACCTTGACTTTGGAACTCAGGGAAGCGATGATCTGACCGTTGCCGGGGTGACGCAAGGGATCGAGGCACTGTTGCGTGTGTGCAGAGCGAAAGCGCCACACGCGACAATCCTCCTGACCGCCCTCTTCCCTAGAAATGATCACGCAGACGCCATACCCACGATAAACCGAATCAATGTAAATCTGTCCTTTCTAGAGGACAGGAAAACAATCCGCTTTCTGAACATCAACAAGAGGCTGGCGGACAAAGCCGGGTTGCTGTTCGAGGGCGTGATGAATAGCGAAGACAAGCTGCATCCCACTGTCAGGGGATACGAGATATGGGCGGACGGTCTCAAGCCGCTTCTCACCGAGCTACTGGGTTCTCCCGCCCTCGTTGACCATGCCCCCCCGCCTACTGGAAATCCAGGTGCGGGTATAATCTCCTTACCGAAACTAAAACCGTGACCCCCTCTTTGACTCTTCTTTTTCTCTTGACACAATCTTTTTCTTGACAAATTCCAGATTAGGTGACATCATAACTCCATGATGAAGAATGTCGAAATACTCAAGGAAAAGTTACGGCTGGCGGGAATGCGAGTGACCGCACCCCGTCTTGCGGTGCTGGCGGCGGTTTACCGGGGCGGACACCTTAATGCCGATGCCATTACCGTCGAGGCTCGTGAACGCCTCGGCAGTCTTTCACGGCAGGCGGTTTACGATAATCTCCATGCCCTGCTGGAAGGGGGACTCGTACGGCGAATCGAACCCGCGAACGCCCCCGCGCTCTATGAAGCCCGAGTCGGTGACAACCATCATCATCTGGTTTGCAAGCAATGCGGGCGAATTGAGGACGTGGATTGTGTTGTCGGGCAACGGCCCTGTCTGGAACCCGCCACGACGCACGGATTTCTGATTGCGGAAGCCGAGGTCACGTTCTGGGGCTTCTGTCCCGCGTGCCAAAATTCGGCTCCGAATCATGAAGTCGAGAGTGGCATCGAAAACGAAGCCGGAACGCACCCTGGCAACGCACCCGACATTTCATCGGAAACCCAACCCTAATTCCCAAAGGATTCTCCTTCGGGTACAAACACAACTCAGGCGATTACAAAGAGGGTTAGCCCATTTTTTCAATCGCTCCTACATAGAAAAGGCAAGATCAATGGAAGAACAAACATCTACAGGCATCGTTACAGGCACGGCAATGGACACGGCGGATAGTGTCATCCATGAAAACCGTGACCTCAATCTGAACAGCGAAGGTCATGCAACCCGCGTCGGCGAGATGAATGATGACAGCCATGCAAACACTAATCGCCATGCCGAGGAAGACAGTTCGCTTAATGCGGAGAGCAAGTGTCCCTTTCAGGGGGGCGAATTCAAGCAAGCCGCCGGGGGCGGCACAAGAAACCGGGACTGGTGGCCCAACCAACTCAAGTTGAATATTCTCCGTCAACATTCTTGCCTGTCCAATCCTATGGATGAGTCGTTCAACTACGCGGAAGAGTTCAAGACCCTCGATCTAGCCGCTGTCAAGGGAGACCTTTTCGATCTGATGACGGCTTCTCAGGACTGGTGGCCCGCCGATTACGGTCATTACGGGCCGTTTTTCATCCGAATGGCATGGCACAGCGCAGGGACTTACCGCATCACGGACGGACGTGGCGGCGCGGGTTCCGGCACACAACGCTTTGCACCCCTCAACAGCTGGCCCGACAACGCAAACCTCGACAAAGCGCGATTGTTGCTCTGGCCCGTTAAAAAGAAATACGGTCAGAAACTTTCGTGGGCGGATTTAATGGTGCTTGCCGGAAACTGCGCTCTTGAGTCAATGGGCTTTAAGACCTTCGGGTTTGGCGGCGGACGTGAGGATGTGTGGGAGCCTCAAGAAGACATTTACTGGGGTTCCGAAACGGAGTGGCTTGGAGACACACGCTACACGGGAAACCGCGAACTGGAAAATCCTCTGGGAGCCGTGCAAATGGGCTTGATCTACGTGAACCCGGAAGGGCCTAACGGAAAACCCGATCCCCTTGCGTCAGCCCACGACATTCGGGAGACTTTCGGGCGCATGGCGATGAACGACGAAGAGACGGTTGCGCTAATTGCAGGGGGCCACACCTTCGGCAAAACGCATGGAGCTGCCGATCCCGCGACGTATGTGGGTCGAGAACCTGCGGCGGCGGGTACTGAGGAGCAGAGTCGTGGTTGGAAAAACTCTTTCGAGAGCGGTAGGGGCGTTCATACGATTACCAGTGGACTTGAAGGGGCGTGGACGACTACACCTGCGAAGTGGAGCAACAACTACTTCGAGAATCTGTTCGGATTTGACTGGGAACTGACGAAAAGTCCGGCAGGTGCGTATCAGTGGAAACCGAAAGACAACGGAGGTGCAGGGACAGTCCCGGATGCACACGATCCGTCAAAAAGTCACGCGCCCTTTATGCTGACAACAGATATTGCTCTGAGAGTGGACCCGGCTTATGAGAAAGTTTCCCGTCGCTTTTTCGAGAACCCGGATGAGTTTGCGGACGCCTTTGCACGGGCATGGTTTAAACTCACGCACCGCGACATGGGACCCATTGCCCGCTACCTGGGGTCGGAAGTGCCCTCGGAAGAACTTATCTGGCAGGATCCTGTTCCCGCCGTCACGCATGAATTGATTGATGAAAATGACATCACCGCACTGAAAGCGAAGATTCTTGCGTCGGGACTTTCCGTGTCCCAACTGGTTGCTACCGCCTGGGCGTCCGCCTCTACCTTCCGTAACTCCGACAAGCGGGGGGGCGCGAACGGCGCACGGATTCGCCTCTCGCCTCAGAAAGACTGGAAAATCAACAATCCGGCTCAACTGGCAACGGTGCTGAACACGCTGGAGGGCATTCAGACAGAGTTCAATAGTGCCTCTTCGGGCGGCAAACAGGTTTCGCTGGCGGACTTGGTTGTTCTTGGTGGAGGTGCGGGCATCGAGCAGGCGGCAAAAAATGCCGGACTGACGATTACCGTGCCTTTCACGTCGGGACGTACCGATGCGTCGCAAGAGCAAACCGATGTGATTTCCTTTGTCTCTCTTGAGCCGAAAAAGGACGGGTTCCGCAACGTAAATTGCGCGACAGCGGCAGAAGACAGGCTTGTGGACAGAGCGCAACTGCTGACCCTGACCGCGCCGGAAATGACGGCACTTGTGGGCGGTATGCGTGTGCTGAACACAAACGCCGACGGATCCAAACACGGAGTATTCACGCATCGCCCGGAAACTCTCACCAACGACTTCTTTGTCAACCTGCTCGATTTAGGCACAACATGGAAGGCGATCTCGGAAGATGAGGACGTGTTTGAGGGGCGGGATCGTGCAACGGGTGAAGTTAAGTGGACAGGGACTCGTGTTGATCTTATCTTCGGCTCGAACTCAGAACTGAGAGCCATTGCAGAGGTCTACGGGTGGGAAGGTTCACACGAAAAATTCGTGCATGACTTTGTTGCCGCCTGGACAAAGGTGATGAATCTGGATCGCTTTGATCTGATCTAGTTCGATTTGATCACTTTGTGAAGATCCATTGAAAGGGGCGGCTCCCGTTTTATTGAAAACGAGAGCCGCCCCTTTTTGACAATGCAGGGTTAGGTATTTGGTTCTGCCCCTGCCTTTCCTTTTCTGATGCCTTTCGTTACGGGGATTGGGATCGGAACGGAGACTGGATTCGGGAGTAAATCTTTGTGGCGTGACCGAGGCAAGGGTGCTGATTTTTTGTTTGACTTCGGTAGTCTCTTTGAGCAAATCCGTGCGTAATTCCTTGAGTTCCTGATGTAAAGGGGACCTTTCCACCACATCCGCAACATCGTTGAGGACACTCTCAAAGCGACGATGCAGGGTACGCAAATCATGATGGGTACGCTCCAATCCTCCAAGCAGTTCTTCAAGCGATTTCTGTTGCTCTCCCTGTGCAGTGACCAATCCTTCACGCAAAGTACGCACTTCGAGGGCAATGTTTGTGATCGTTCCCGCCAGTGTCGTTTGCATTTCGGAGAGGGTTTTGGCGGCTTTTTCCGCCATCCATTCCGCCGAGTTGCGAACGTCTTTCGTCATCTCGTCGAGACCCACGCGCTCCTCGTTGATCGCCTTCATCACGGTATCGAGAGTCTTCACCATTGCCGTCAGTACGCCAACGTGCTTTGCAGTTTCCTCATTGACCTCCGCCATTTTAGCGGTCAGGGCTTCAGTGGGATTGATGTTAGCGGAAAGTTGGCGGGCGATGCTACTCAAAACTTTGGTTGCTTTGATTAACTCCTCGTTTGTGCGCTGTTCCTCTCTGTTTCGGCTCAAGCGAAGCGGTCTCAGTTTGCCGGAAGCAAGGTCTATCAATCGCTGTTCCAGTTTCTGACACTCATTCAGATATTTCGAGTTAAACGCGGAAAGAACAATCGTTGCGAAAATACCGAGCATCGTGCAGAGAAAAGTGCCGCCTATCCCGCTTAACATTCCATTGATTCCCGCTTGTACGCGGATGGTCTGGTTCATCAATTCATTGGCGGTTTCGCTACTGGAAAGCCGTCGAGATGCGTTCGCTCCATTGGCGGCGGAACTGGAGATCGAGGTGGGGGCAATCGTGGTTCTGAGACTGGAGACGGTACGCCCCAATCCGATCACGGTGCCGAGCAATCCGAGGAAAACAAAGATACCCGCCATGTAACGCGAAAAGGGAATACGACCATAGTAAGGCAGATCGTCAATGGCGACCTGTCCTTCCGCAAGCGCACCCCGCAAGACAAGAATACCCGGCGAGTCCGGCATATCGCGCAGGTACTCTTCGCCCTCCGGCAGCGTTCAGGGAAGTTCTGCTTTGACAACAGCAATGCGCTCATTCTCGCTTTTGAGTTCCTGGCTTGCCGTCCGTAATTCTAAAAATGCCATAATTCCCATAAAGGCAATCACGAGGAAGAGGACAAAAAATTCTGGGGGGAAGTCTGGTACGCGCTGTTATCCTTCTCAGCAATTTCGCTTTTCCTTACAGTTAGGACTTACGCGGTTGACGGTTAGGGGCAAAAGCGTTTATACTTTGCGATGTCCACCTCAGCGAAAGTCACCGATAAGGATTACATCGGATTTTTGTTAGCGGCACAGACCGCCTTTTGTCTCACCGAAGCCTCACGCACCGATGGAGCGCAGGATAATCCTCCTGCCCACGATGCGTATACCCGTCTGTTACAGCGATTGCCTCCTGATACCGAGGCACTGTGGCGCGAAGTCGAGGCTCTCGTCACCCGCACAGGTGGGGTGTTGGTGCTTGACGATAGCACCCTCGACAAGCCTCATGCCCGACACATCGAACTCGTCCACAAACACTGGAGCGGAAAGCACCACCGCAGCGTGTACGGCATCAACCTTGTCACGTTGCTCTGGACAGATGGCGGAGCCAAACTGCCCCTTGACTGCCGCATCTCCAATGCGCCGGTGGACGGCATGACCAAAAACGTGCACTTCCGGGCGATGCTCGATACCGCACAGGGGCGCGGGTTCACGCCGGAATACGTTTGCTTTGACAGTTGGTACTCAGGATTATCCAACCTCAAAGCAATCCGTGACAAAGAGTGGCACTGGTTGACGCGCCTTAAAAGCACTCGCCTCGTCAACCTGGATCAGCAAGGGCAGTGCTCCATTCGTGATCTCCCCATCCCCCAAAAAGGAGCCGAAGTTTACTTGCGTGGCTACGGTCTGGTTCGGGTATTCGTTACCCTCGACGCAAACCAAGAACACCCTCAGTTTTGGGCAACGAGCGATCTTGCGATGACCGAAACAGAGCGAAAGCGCGTTGCCTCCGAAGCCCTTTTCATCGAAGAGTACCACCGGGGTTTGAAGCAATGTTGCGGCGTCGAGCGGTGTCAGGCGAGAAGCGAACGAGCGCAACGTAATCACATTGTTCTGGCACTGCGAGCGTTTGTCCGCTTAGAGCAAAAACGCTGGGCGACGGGCAAAAGTTGGTACGAGTGCAAGCGTGAACTCTTGCGGGACGCGATCCGACACGCAAGACAAGTTTGGCAAACACCTCAGACAACAACCGCGTAAGTCCTAACTACTTTTAAGTTCGTGAAAAGATCGCCTGAGTCCTCCCCTTAAAAACAGAGAAGGGCTATTCTACAGGACGTAAGAGATTGATTTCTGGCTCACTCATTTCTTGCGGGACACGAAGTAGTTGTTCAGAGGGAGTGGTAGCGGGGGCAGGACGAAGCAGTTGCGCTTCCGTTCTCTGGAGGGCGGCAAGGGGACGCAAAAACTCGGCAACCTCTTTAGCCCTTATGCAAACTTCACGATTCCGGTACAATTCCGACTGTCTTCGGGTAATCCCCTCCAGAAACGGTAAAGCCTCCACCAATTCCAGTCTTCGCGCCAGATTCATTGTCTCAAGCACAATCTTAGAAGCGGAATAATTCAGAAAAACCTGCAAAAAGACGGTGCGTTCCTTCGGAGCCAGAGTTGCAACCTCTTCCTCAGAGACTTCACGTAGAGTTTGCAGAACCCTTTCCAGAGATTGTTTCTTTTGCTTTTTCGAGGCATAGGAATAACCAATCAAGGTTTGACGAAATGTGAGAGGTGCCGCCTGATCCAGAAACCGTCTACCCATTCTAAAAAGCGATTTGACCTGGAGGAGTGAACGAGTGATAATGAGACCAAAACAACCCATGATGAAAAGATAGGAAACAAGTGCTTGCACATAAAGGTGCAAATAAATACATCGAATGGGAATAGCGACAAGGCATACAAGCCCTATTGAAGCCGCCACCGTAAAACGCAAGGCAGAAGGACGCCCTTGCCTCTTACAATGGGCGTCAATAGCCGCTTCGATTTCAGCAGGTGTGGCGTCTCTGGAGAGCAATTCCGGTTTCTTCGTCCTCATGGTTTCCCCTGCCTGCGTCGCGTCCGAAGGACGCCTTCACTGCAGGTGCTTAGCGGCGGTCTTCAGACCGTTGGTGCGATCAACACCGTTGATGCAAAACCGTCTAAATTTATCAAAACCCTTGACGCAATCAACACCGTTGCTTCCTAGCAAATCGTTGACGATTTACCACACTTTCTAACCCCACCCTAACCCTCCCCTTGCATAAGGGTAGGGAGCGAATACGGCTCTATCAAATCTACCCCTCACTGTGCGTGAAAACTTCCGCGTCGTGCAGGTTCAAGCGCAGTTCCGGGGTGCGATCCAGCATCGTGCGAATAAATTTCAGTTCCTGAACCGCCTCATGATCAATCTTGACAAAGCGGTTTCTGCCGGGGTGATAAACCTGAACTTCGGCGTCCTCGATCTTAATGAAAAATCCGTGCAGATCGAGTTCGCCCGCCTCCAATTTTTCACGTACAATCGGGTATTGCTTAAGGTGTTCGATTTGCACAAGCACGTTAAGTTGAGCGAGTTGATTGATTGCCGAGAGCGAATCGTCTAATATCTCGCCTTCAGTGAGGTTTCGGAGGGCTTCCTCCGCACTCGACATCCAGGCACGTAGCGGCGAATCTTCCGGCAGACTTTTGTAGTTGGTGACGGCTTTCATCGCCCCACAGTCCGAATGTCCACAAACGATAATGTTCCGAATACCGAGATTGTTCAAGGAATACTCGATTGCCGCCGCAACGGAGGTGTCGGCGTGTCCGTTCTGAACGGCTTTGTAAGGCGGGATCAGATTGCCGATATTTCGGATCAAAAAGAGATCGCCGTAATCCGTGTGTGTGATTTCGTTCGGGACGATCCGTGAGTCGGCACAGGTGATAAACAAAGCACGAGGCGACTGCCCCTCCTCCACTAATTTCGCAAACTTAGGGCGTTCCTTTTTGGTGATGCTCTCATGAAACTCGATCACACCGTCTAATATCTTATCCAAATTTTCCTCTTTCCGTCTTTTTCTCTTTCGTTGTCTCTACCTGAATACAATTTTCTTATGTGACCGCTCTTTATTTTACCCGCAGAAAACGCTCCATTTTCGCGTATTTTTTCTCCCCGATCCCCTTTACCTGCATCATCTCCTCGATTGTCTTAAAGCCGCCCGCCTCTTTACGGTAAGCCAGCACCCGTTCCGCCATTGCGGGTCCGATGCCGGGAAGTCGTTGTAGTTCATCGCCACCTGCCGTGTTCAAGTTAATTTTTTCTTTTGATTCGGGAGTAAGTTTGTCTCCCTTGCCCGAAGAGGTTCCCTTTGACGCTTTTACCGAAGTGGGAGTCACACGAGCGGAAGACATGCTTTTCGTGACTGCCGGATCGTGCCTGACAAGCGTTTCCGGGTCGGGAGATGATTGAGGAGGTGCTTCCTTCTTTGTGGGAACATGAATTTGGCTTCCGTCCTCGGCATGAGCGGCAAGGTTGAGCGCGTGAACATTTGCGGAGGCAAGCACTCCCCCGGCGGCTTTCACGGCGTCCTCTTCTCTTGCCTGTGGAGACAGGTGGTACACTCCCGGCTTCTTCACGGCGCCGGTGACATGGACCACGATTTCGGAGGGCTTCACGGGAAAAGCCTCTTCCATTTTGGAAGGAAGAACCGCCGTTGTTTTCGCTTTTAGAATCGGAGGAAGAGCGGGGACATCCAGAAGAGGCGGGGTCAGAGAAGCCTTGTTTGTCGGGTCGTTCAGCACAATAGGCGGAAGCGTTGTCACGCGCCTTTGCTGATAGGCTTTCCCCGCCATACCGAGAGCAATTATGCCAGCGACAGCCACCAGACCAATCGTTTGAGATCGAGAGGAACTTTTCACCGTAGGGGAGGTCTCCTGTAAACACAGATTCGAGAAACAGATGAAGAGCGTTTGCTTCTCTCACTTTTCCCCTTTACAGTACCCGGTTTTCCCCCGACACGCAAGCAAAAACCGTCCTCCGCAAAAAGTGAGAAGGACGGTTTGCACAGAAGAGAGAATAATCAATCTTCTCGAAACCAAACTTGAGCATTTGGAGCCAGCGATTTTTTCCAGGCGGCTCCCGACGTGCTTTGCGCTCGCCACGAATTTCCGGGAGCCTTAAACCACTTCGCGTGACCGTCCGCCATTGCATAGACCGCGCCCCCACTATGGCGATACCGTGCGCCGCAGTAGTTGTCGGCATGACCAAGCAAGCGTCCGGGCAAATTGGGAAAACCTGTCTCGACGCCCGTGCACTGAGTGGTCCAATCATCGCCGCCCGTGTTGCCGACGTAGCCCATGCCCTCACACGCCAGCACCCGATTGGCAGGAGCCTCAACCGAAGGCAACGCTTGAATTCCAAGCGGGAACCAGCCCAGTGCGGGGGCGGCACGGTGCATCGTCGGCATCAGATTACTGTTGTTGACGTAACTGAATGCTTTGGAATAGAAATTGCTGACCGGGGAAACCCCCGCCGTTGCAAAGGGCTGTCTGTCCCCTGCCGCCATCGGCAAATTTTGTGCGTTCTGGCTGATGCTTGGACAAACCCAGAATGGGGCTTCGATGCGCCCGACAAGGTTGGCTCCGGTGGCTCCGGCTCCCGCTTTGATGTAGGGTTCGGTCAGGTCTTGCCAGGTCACGGCGGCTGTCATCGTTCCCAGAATGTAAGAACCCATCGGAAAAGACTCGTCATAATCCTGCGTATACATCATCACGCCGAGACTGACTTGTTTCAGGTTAGAAAGGCATGAGGTTTGACGGGCTTTCTCTCGTGCTTGTGCGAAAACAGGGAATAAAATAGCAGCAAGAATAGCGATAATTGCGATCACGACAAGCAATTCGATGAGCGTAAAACCTTTAATACGACGCACCATAGGGGCGGCTCCTCTTTCTCCGTGCAGGGCATTTATTCATTCCAAACTCGCTCTTTAGCCCGCACATTTCTCTCATTATGACTCAATAAGACGATATAACCCAATAAGACGATTTTGACACCTAAAAGTTACTGAGAGTCTATAGAGGAGAGCCACAGAGGGGTGACAACTAATGCGGCATCACACCTATCAAAACGTGAAGGAAAGAAGACGCTCCGCCAGAGTGGGGAGGCGGTTTCGTTTCAGGGCTTGGAGGTATTCGGTCTCGGTTTGGGGCGGACGATGCAAAGAGGCGCGATGACGTTGAACCCCGACGAGAAACCGCTCTTCTTCCTCGTCCATGAGTTGACAGAGAAAGACATCCGGGTGAAGTGCGACAATTCCATAAGGCGAAAGCACCGTCTCCGGAAAATCGGAGAGATTGAAGGTCACGATCACCGGGGCTTTCGCTCTGATTGCGGCGGCAAGGACGTGGCGATCATCGGCATCGGGGAGCGAAAGTGTAGGAATCAGTGCCTCGTACTCGGTGACAATACAGTCGCGTCCCCAGTGATTCATCAAATTGCGGGTTCTCTCCAACGGCTCTCGCGCTAAGTCAGGGCGATTGAGGAGAACGTTTCGCATCCATTCGTCGTGAATTTGTTCTGTCCATTTCGGCTGAAAGACAATGGCTACCGTAAGGCGCATCGTCAAATCTCTGAGAAAAGCGGAGTAAAGAACGCAGGCATCCATGACGGCACTCTTCATTCGTAAAGTCCGAGGCTCTGCGCTTCCGACGTCATTTCGTCCAGAGCGATATGGGCGGATTTTTGATAGTCTTCAAGAAACCGCATCAGGTCTGAGTGGAGAATACGGCGGTGCGCTCCTACTTTGCGATAAGGAAGTTTTCCCTCTTCCAGCAGTTTGACGAAAAAGGGACGTGACACCCGCGCCATGTCCGCCGCCTGCTGTGTGCTGAGTTCGGCATCCGTTGAAACAAGGATTACCTCGTTGCCTTTGCCAATCTCTTCGAGGGCTTCCAGCAACAGTTTAGAAACGGAGAGAGGCAGAGCAATTTCCTCGTGGGACGCTCCTTCAGCATGAACATGGAGACGGACTTTTTGATCGTTTTTGATCAGAGATGCAAGGGCTTGACGGGACTGTCTGGCAATGTGTGCGTCTTCATCGCTGAGTGCAATGGCTTCATTTCGGACAAGAT
This sequence comes from Chthonomonadaceae bacterium, assembly GCA_014377395.1. Classification (GTDB taxonomy): domain Bacteria; phylum Armatimonadota; class Chthonomonadetes; order Chthonomonadales; family Chthonomonadaceae; genus JACMPS01. Next base: position 1,008 of record JACMPS010000453.1, on the reverse strand, counting down.
TTCGTGTGGACATGGGGTTTCTCCAATAAAAAGAATTTCTATTTACAGGATACCACGCAAACGAAATAATCGCAATATCCAAAATAATTGGAGCGTCACTTTTCGCCCTCACCCCAATCCCTCTCCCTGCCACTCGCTTAGGCTCATTAGGGAGAGGGGAGTCAATTCAAGGAGTCGTTCCCTCTTTTCCCTCCCCTCATGTTCAGGAAAGTAAGCGCACCAATCGGGTCTCTTCCCCTTGTGCAAGGGGGAGGTTAGGAGGGGGTCTAAATTCGCTACAGTCTTCAATGCACCGCCCCCTTGCTTCAAGCAGATTATGCCGCTTTGTCAGTAACCCGCGTTTTCTTGCTCAGAAAGGGACGCTCGAAAGCGAGAAAGAAAAGGTAGGCTTCGGCGACAATCAACGGAAGCGTTAACAGTAGAAGCAGGAACATCGTTTCGGGTTTCGGAGAGTGGAAGAGGCAGGTTAAAATGAGGTAGTGCAGGTGTAAAAGAGGCGCGTGAACCAGATAAAGGCTATACGAGAAAATCCCTACCCGTTCCAGAGGACGCAGGGACAACAGACGGGTGATCCCCGACTTTTGCTCCCTGTCGGCGTAACAGCCGCCCATGATCAAAGCCGCCGCTCCGCCGATCAGCAAATCGAAAATCGGTTTGAGAGTTCCGTAGCCGTTTCGTCCGCCACCCACCAATGCCAGAAGTGTCAGAACGCCGAGCAAAAGCCCCATTTTTGTCCAGAAAAGGGTTGTTTTTCCCCGAACACTTTGCCACGCCGCCGCCACTCCAAACCCGAAACAGCCCAGATACCACACCCGCGTGTCAGGAGCGATTCGATACAGGGCGACTTGAGCCGCCAAGCCGAGCGCGACCAGTCCCCACATCGTCACCTTCGGACCCCGTTTTTGGAGGAGTATCGCAATAAGAGGAAACAGCAGATAAATCTGTGTCTCGACTGCGATACACCACAAAGGATAATTGATCGAGCCGCCCGATCCCGCAGGAACTAAG
>JACMPS010000452.1 GCA_014377395.1 Chthonomonadaceae bacterium | reverse complement strand
GGACGATTGCAAGTGCAAATCAAAACCGTGACGGTAACGGCAGTCGGAGAACAGTGCCGTTCCGCTAGTTGCTCATCGGGAGAGAATGAGTTAAGTTGTGTTTTCATAAAGTCGCTTTCGAAGTGAAACCCCTACAACCGGGAACAGAGGCTCACTTTACCAAACCTTCTTAACGCTTTCTCAAATTGAGAAAGCAATTCCTTGTTATTGTCGGAAGATGTAGGTAAGATCTTTAGAATTCTGGCGACTTGCTAATTAGGGACGCTGGGATTTCGGTTTAGTTCTAATATTCGCAATTTGTTTTTAGAAATTTATGCTTGCTGTTGGCAAAACGTCGCCCTGAAAGAATGTTTCCTCCTAAACCCAACCGATTGCAGGGGTTCGGGCAGGGAATCAGAGGGGAAAGAGCGAAATGAGGGCTGTCGGGTTTTTCGGTCTACCCACATATTTTCTTTTTAAGAGGTCTTTTATGAAACTCATTCGTTTTCGGCGTGAGGGTGAAATCGCTATCGGCGTTTTGCTCGATCAGGACATTGTGGTCCATCTTGCCGCCGCTTCCGGGGGCGACACGCAACGCTTTCCCGCTTCCATGTCTCAGTTTCTGGCACGAGGCGAGGAAGGGCGAAAAGATGCCGCCGAGGTTTCTTCTCATGCCTCCGGTGACTCGACGTACCCGCTCGCTTCCGTCACCTTGCTTTCCCCTGTCGGCGATCCGCCGAAAATCATGTGCATTGGGCAGAATTACCGGGATCACTGCGAAGAGCAAAATCAGCCGATTCCTCCGCGTATTATTCTTTTCGCCAAATTTACGACGGCTCTCAATGATCCCGACGGCGTGATTTTTCTTCCGAAGGTCGCGGAAAAGGTGGATTATGAGGCAGAACTCGCTTTTGTGATTGGAGGCAAGGGCGGCGGACGCAACATTTCTGAGAGTGAAGCACTCGAACACGTCGCCGGGTATATGTGCGCCAACGATGTCTCGGCGCGGGACATTCAGCAACACCCCGACGAAAAGCAATGGATTCGAGGCAAATCTCCCGATTCCTTCTTTCCGATTGGTCCCTGGATTGTCACCTCCGACGAGATTCAAGATCCTCATAATCTCGACATTTCACTGATGCTGAATGGAGAGCGACGCCAGAACTCCAACACCTCCAATCTGATCTTCAAGATTCCGTTTATCATCGCTCACCTGTCGAAAACGATGACCCTACAACCGGGCGATATTGTGGCGACGGGAACCCCCGGCGGCGTCGGAATTTACAGCAATCCGCCTGTCGTTCTGAAACCCGGTGATACCGTTTCAGTCACGATTCAGAAGATCGGCACACTCACCAACACCGTCGAGAGGGGAGAATAAGCGATGAATTATCGAAGTCTGGGCAGAACGGGCTGGCAGGTCAGCGAAATTGGGTTTGGGACGTGGGGCATGGGCGGCGGGTGGGGAACCCTCGACGACGCGGAAGCGAAACGCGCCTTGCACGGATATCTTGACCTCGGCGGTAACTTCATTGATACCGCCTACGGCTATGGAGACGGGCATAGCGAAGAACTGATCGGAGAGGTATTGCGGGAGCGGAGCGAAACGAGCAAACCGATTTACGTAGCCTCAAAGGTGCCTCCGAAAACGATGCAGTGGCCGCTACGCCCTGAAATTCCGGCGAGCGAGAGTTACCCGGTAGATTGGGTGATCGAATGTACCGAGCGGAGCCTGAAAAAACTGGGCGTCGAAACCCTTGACCTTCAGCAACTTCATGCGTGGACAGACGGCTATAATGAGCAACTGGACTGGTTTGAGGCGTTGACGAAACTTAAAGAGCAGGGCAAAATCCGTGCGCTCGGTGTTTCGATCAACGATTATGATCCCGAAAGTGGTGTCCGTCTTGCACAATCGGGGCGGGTGGACACGATTCAGGTGATCTACAACATTTTCGAGCAAACCCCTGAAAAGGAATTGTTTGTAGTAGCAATGGAAAACGGTGTGGGGATTCTGCCACGTTGTCCTTTCGAGGAAGGGGCTTTGACGGGTAGCATTACGCCACAAACGCAATTCGACCCAACCGACTGGCGCAAGGAATACTTTAAGCCGGAGCGACTGGCGGAAATCGTCGCGCACATCGAACCGCTTAAAGCGTTTCTGAACGAGGAGACGCCGACGCTGGCGTTGTTGGCGTTGCGATTCTGTCTTCATCACCCGGCGGTATCGAGTGTTTTGCCCGGAATGAGACGCCAAAAAAACCTCGAATCGAACATGACCGCCCCGAACGTGACGCTTTCCGCCGAAGTAGTCGAGGCACTCCGAGCGCACGATTGGGATCACGGGTGGGTTTATCCCTGGAGCGAAGGCGTTTAGTGAGGGGCTAAAGAGAACAATGACGGATCAACTGTGGGCGACGTGGCGCCTGAAATACATTGAGTCGGCGGATCAAATTCCCGGTTGCATCTTCTGCGACTTTCCGGCGCGTGATGCGGCACAGGACAGAGAAACGCTGATTTTGCACCGGGGAGAATACGCCTTCATCATCCTCAACGCCTACCCCTACTCAAACGGACATCTCATGGTGGTTCCGTACCGCCACACGGCTTCTCTCTCTGATCTAGACGATAAAACGCTTTTAGAGGTGATGCAACTGACGCGGCTCTGTGTTTCTTTGCTCAAGGCGGCGTTCAACCCGGACGGCTTTAATCTAGGGGTTAACATGGGGAAAGTAGCGGGGGCGGGGATCGCAGATCATTTGCACTGGCACATCGTTCCGCGCTGGAACGGCGACACCAACTTTATGCCCGTGCTGGCGGATGTGCGCGTCATTCCCGAAAGCCTGAGCGTGGTTTATGACCGATTGACGCACGCCCTCAAGGGACAAACAGAGATGACGACATAGAGGTTAACCCGGCGCAATAGGAGTTGACGGCTCAGCAATCCGCCTTTGCTACCGAAATGAGGAAGAGAAAGAGATCACGCGGAGGGAGAAAGTAATGCTCGGACTCATGGCGGACACTGAACGACCAGAGCTTTGCTAATACTCTAAGAATGTGTTGAAAAAGTAGATTTAGTGCATTTGTCGCAGAACTGAAGTCCTCGCCCGTTCCTCCCTCAATGGGGTAAAACGCGGACACCGCACCGGTTCAGCCCTGAACAAAGAACTTTTCAACTCCTTCAAAGACATTGCCGTAAAGAGGAGAAAAAAAAAATAGCCTTTTGGCTCCTCTCCCTCCTCGCGTGCGAGGGAGAGGGCTGAGTGGACAAGATCAGGTGAGGGTGAAAGCCCCCGTTGATCTTATGCACTCTAATTTTTCACTTCGCCTTAAACCCCTTCTCTAACCCTGCCAGCAACGTTGTCCCAATCGTCTCCCCGAAAAAACTCATTGTTGCCTCGTACTTTCCCGCCCGATATTGTTCCGGGGCCAGGCAATAGCCGAGCCAGTCATTTACGAGAGCCACCACGCAGGGGTTCGTGTAGCCCGCCTTTTTCGCGAG
>JACMPS010000451.1 GCA_014377395.1 Chthonomonadaceae bacterium | reverse complement strand
TTGATCGAGTTCTTCCTGCGTTTGTACTTCGGAAAGAAGGGTATCAATAAATTCAAGGCTGTGCGTCGAGATCACCACTTGAACCCCCCTGCGGATCGCCGCCCAGATCGCTTTTGCACTCTGGCGCAAGGCTCCGGGGTGCTGGTGGACTTCCGGCTCCTCCAACAAAACAATTCCGCCGGGACGGGATGCCAATTCCAGACTCAATCGCAACAGGGCTTGAATTCCCTCACCCGTAATCTCATTCGGAATGCTGTGATCAGTTAGGACAACAGAGAGATAGGGTTTATTCCCTTCCGTCAAAATCACTAAATCTTCATACCCTAGAACAACTTGACTGAGCAACGCCGAGACTTCTTTTTTTCGCCCTCTTTCCACTATTTCCGAGTACAGGTCTGTAAGTGGTACTGATTTCGCGTCCGTTTCGATCAATCGGGCGTTAAGGCTCCTGAAGTCAACAGCGTGATCTCTATGATGACCTACTGCGATACTGTTTAGAAAGACCGTTCCTACTTTATCCGTAAGCTTGATTCCATCCCCAATATCGCACCAGATCGTATGTTTATCGTTACCGTTATCCTCAACACCTAGATAATAGTTCCTGGTATCACTCTCATCTCGAATCGTAATCTCAACAAAATTACTTGGAATTCCTTTCCAAAACATCCAGCGGGTTGCGTCACCTACCGTACTATGCCTCGAAACGACCTCACCAATTGCCACAGCAGGAGAGTTGCTACCACCGATTAGGAGCGCGTCAAGCAGAGTGCTTTTGCCACAACCGTTGGGTCCGACAAGCACAACAAGCGGGGTCAATCCCTCCAGTTTGCCTTCGCGTATACCCCTTAAATTTTTAACTTCTACTGCACTGATCATCTTGATTTCTCCTGCCGTCCCGCTCAGTTTACTCTACAACGTAAGGGCGCGGCAAGCAACGCCCTTACGGAAACTGAGGTTAGAAGATCAGTGGTTGAACAAAAACTCTTTGCTGTTGAGGAGAGACCAGAGAACATCTTGAAAGCCCTCCTCTCGTTTCGGAGTTTGTGCCAGCAGCGACAGGAGCGTTTTCGCCTCAGTCGGGGAGGGGAGACGCGCCAATGAGGAGAGGAACAGGTTGTCCAGAAGTTCGCGATCCGTCCCCTTCGATTTTAGCAGATCAATCAGCACACAATCCCCGGATTTGACTTTGTTCTGGATATTTTCGCTGTTCAGCAGGGCGAGTGCCTGACTGATTGCCGGGTTGCAACTGCGCTCAGAGTCGCTCGGTTGTACCCGTGCGGGACGCCCGAAAGTGTCCAACATGATTGAGGGAATTTCGGTGTCCGCCAGTTCGCAAGCGCGTGTTCCCAGCGAAACTCCGTTGTATTTGTCGGGAACGCCCGTAATTTGCGCCACTGCGTCCGCCAATTCCTCTGCCTGTAAGCGGCGGGGCGTGTAGTGCGAAAACAGTTTCGTGTCCATTTTATTTGTCTTGTTCGGAAAGGAACTGAGACTGTAGGTACGCGATTTGAGAATCGTTGCCATCAGGTACTTAAGATCAAAACGATGATTTTTGAGGTCAGCGCACAGGGCTTTCATCAGTGGTTCGTTTTTGGCGGGGTTTGTCGAACGAATGTCGTCTACAGGCTCCACGATACCGCTTCCAAAGCAACGCGCCCAGTAGCGGTTCACGATTGCCCGTGCAAAGTCATCCTGACCGACAATCCACCCCGCGGTTTTGGTGCGGCGATCCTCTTCCTGTCCCTTTGCGTCTTTTGCAAAGCGTAAATCGGAACGATCAAGCGGGCGGGCGGACATTAACTCATTCGTGCGGGGTTGGCGAATGTCCCCGGAAGAGGACGCCGCCAGGATTTCGGGAACGCCGTCATCGTTGCTTCCTTTGCCCGTAAGTTGTTGCCAGAGTGCCGTGTAGTGATAATAATCATCCTGCGTAAAACGTTCCGTGGGGTGATTATGGCACTTCGCACACTGAATTCGGGTGCCGAGAAACACCTGCGCGGTCATTTCGGCGGTTGCCTGAGTGCCGCGAATCCAACTGCCTTCATTTTCCTTTTGTGGGGAGCGACTGATGAAGAAAAGTCCGGCTCGATTCTCTTCGAGGTTGCCCTGCGACGTAAGAATTTCTTTCGTCAACTCATCCCAGGGGCGGTTTGCGTTAAACTGTTCCATCAGCCACTGTTGCATCAACATGGCATATTTGCGGTGCATATACTCCCGTCGCAATACAAATAAATCTCCGAACTTGAGTGACCAGACTAACCCGTACTCAGGACGCTGAAGAAGGTTATCTACAAGAGCCTCGCGCTTTTTCGGGTTTTTGTCGTCCAGAAAGGCACGGGCTTCGGTGGACGTCGGCAGAGTCCCAATTGCGTCAATATAGACCCGCCGCAAAAATTCTCCATCCGTACAAAGCGCGGAGGGTTCGATATGCAACTGCTTTAATTTTGCGTTGACGGCATCATCTACGTAGTTGTTGCGATCTCGATATGCCGCCACATTGACTTTTTGAGCAAACGGTGACACCACCCGCAATGTAGCGAGCTTGTCCATGTATTTGGCGGTGATCGCGGTCTCACCTGCGCGTTGCATCGTGACCTGCCCCGTCTCGGTGACGGTAGCGAGAGCCACATCATTAGAGCCGTAAAGGGCGCGTCCCGTCACATCTTCCGTGCGTCCATCCGCGAAAGTAGCGCGAACGAGAAGCCTTTGCGTTGCCTTCGGCGTCATCATTTTGTCACCCGGCAAAATCTCAAGACGGGAAAGGGGAGCCTCTTTGCCGCTTGCACCGGGTGTTCCCTGCCGTATCCAGTTCAGCAAAATCCGGTATTCTCGTGAGCCGGCGTCAAGACGTTTGCCGCCCCGGTGCGGCAGTTCCGCGAGGGGCTTTCTGAGCAAAAGACTGTGTTCGGGGTTTTCGCGACTGATGCGTCGCCCGCCGAGTTGCCGGGTAATGGAATTGAGATCAATATCAGGAGCATACCCGCGCAAACTGAGCCGGAACCCGCCTTTCCCTGCCGCCGCCCCATGACAGGGTCCCGAACTGCAACCGAGACGCGAAAAAACTGGAACCACATCGTTGACAAACGAAACTAACGGGGGCGTTTTCATGCCTTTAAGGGTTAGTTTCGTCGAGGTTAGTTTGCCGCCATACTTCGCAATGATAACCGCAACCCCATCTGCAACCCCGATGACTTCACCGGATTTAAGGAGAGAAATTAGTTTCGGTGTCGAGGTAGTAAACTCCGATTCGGAGGTGACATCGCGTTGAGTGCCGTCTTTCAGAACGGCGGTGACGAGAAGGTGTTGAGTGGTGTCGGGCTTTGTAAGTGTGGTACTAACTGTGGTAATCGAGATCGAGATAGGGGAACTAGCGGGTTGAGATCGAGACGATTTTCTTGCTTCAATCGGAGTCGCGTGAATAGAATCACTCACCAATAGAAAAGCGAGAAGAGAAGTCAAAACAGCAAAAAGTTGTCGAACTGAATGTTTGTTCTGTCTCAAAGCAGAATTTCCGTCTCACGACTAAATC
>JACMPS010000450.1 GCA_014377395.1 Chthonomonadaceae bacterium | reverse complement strand
GCTGTATCAGCAGAAATGGGGCGGCGACCCGATGCGCCTGAAATCTTCCATCGCACGAGCAGTCGCGATGAGATACGAAAACACGGACGATCTGCTACACATCGTCAGAAATCTGCGGAGTGCCGGTGCCACCACCGAGGCAAGTAACCTGCTCTTCAACCTGAGCGCGGAACTGCGGAAAAAAGCGGAAAGCGATCCCGGAAATGCACAACTCCACGAAGACCTGGCACGCCTCTATGCCGAGCGAGAGATTTGGGGCAACTCCGCGAAAGAATACAAAAAAGTCATGCTCTTGCGCCCACATGATGAATCCGCTTATTTTAATCTTGCGTCGGCTTACGCAAAAACAAGTCAACCGGAAGAGGCAATCCTGGTTTACCGCGAAGTTCTCAAATTCAATCCGAAGTCGTTTCCCGCGCTGGTTCTGCTCAGCGAAAAACTTGCCGTTAACCACCCGGATGAGGGCGTAACGGTGGGGCGCAAAGCGATTGCGCTTCACCCCGAACTGCCGAAGGGCTATACGATGACCGGGGACAACCTGATTGAATTGGAGCGATTTACCGAAGCCCTGCCTCTGTATAATAAAGCCATCTCAATGGACAAATTCGATTATGAAGCCTATCGAGGGCAGTCCTACTGCTATGCCAAAACGGGGAAAAAGGAAAAAGCCTTGCAACTCGCTCTGAAACTGGTACAACGGGATGCCTACGACCTCCGAAATAGTTACGCTCTGTGCTGGGCTTATCAGGCGAACGCTCAGTACGATCTTGCGTTGCAAATTCTGGATCGACTCATCTCTCTGACCTCTCCAAGTACCGAAATGGCCTGTGTACGCGGCGATTTGCTCTGGAGCCTCCACCGAAAAGAGGAAGCCCAAACCGCGTGGGAAAAAGCGATTAGTCTCAATACAAACGAACGCTGGCGAGGCAAAGCGAGGAAAGCCCTGAGCAAAATTTCCTCAGTATGAAAAGAAGTGTCATAGTCAAGCGTTAAGAAGAGACCTCACTTAAAGAGAAAGGGGAAGGCATTGGCTCCCTCCCCTTATGCAAGGGTTGGGTTGGGGTTCGTCAACGGTCTGATAAATTTTCAACGACAGAACGATTGATTGCACAAACGGTTCGATAAATTTCAACGGTCTGGTTTATCCTTGCGCTAAGCACCTTCGGCGAAGGCGTCCTGCCGGACGCAATGCGGGAAGAGGAACTGGGTCAATAGATCGCTCTACCTCTTCCTCTAGACCAATTCCCCCCGAAAATCATCCTTTGTCTACCTGAATTTTCGACTGTGGTATAATAGATAGGTTTTCTTGCTATTATAATAAAAATTGATGAGGAAAGTAGAGAAAGCCCAATGCCGTCGCCAATGAAAGTCCGCGTCACCATGCGCGTGCGTCTGCGAAAGCCCCATGCCTGTGGCGGTAGCGAATGGGAAGTCACCCGAACGGGAGCCGATGTCGGCTTGAAATGTGAGGGTTGCAGTAGACGCATTATGTTGGAGCGGGAAGAATTCGAGCGGCGCGTTAAAATCGTCTTATGGACACCGCCGGAACCGGAAACCCCCGTTCCGGAGCCATAAAGTGTATGTTGAAAATAATGCCGTGTGTGTCGAATGTCGTCAAGTTATTGTTGGGTGTTCCTATCTGTCTTTCGCTCTCCTGTGTGCCGATACTTCCTTCGTTCAATCAAGAGTTTAATCGAAATTCTGTCCTCTCTTCCATTGTCTCGGATGCTCCCCTTCGCAAAATCACCCTGACGGTAGACGCTCGGAAAACCTCACTTTCAGACCCTGACCTGCTGAAAAAATGTACGGGTGAAGGGCTACCCTCCGTAACTTCCGACGCTGGAACCGAGAAGCCCGATTGGATGAAATGGGGACGTTTCGGGGGCAATCAAGCCCTCGTTACCTCCTCATTAGAGAGCAAGGGCGAACAAGTTTATGCGACTTCATCTCCCGAAGGCACCACGCTTCTCCTCAACAATGCAACGGAGGCACCCCTTAACGCGAAAGTGAAAATCAGGCTCTCCGCAGGGGTTTACAAGATCGAGCGGTTGCTGATTTCCGAACCCTGCACGTTTCGTAACTTCACGGGGGCAAATCTCGCCCTCTCAGGTTTCGTTACAAAGCCCCTCGATCTGATGCCCGGTGAAATCGTTTTGTTGCGCTGTACAGACGTGTCGCGTGCCGCCCGATCCGCTTTTGGAAACGCGATGCGCCACCTCAAAACCCTCGCCGCCTCGCACCCGGACAAGGCAAACCGACTTCGCCGTATGATGAAAGAGGGAGAACCCTATCTCACTTCGCTCTTCCCTTCTCGTCTTTCACGAGAGCGACGCACTGCCGGAATCAACCGACTGGCACTCTACATTTCTCAGACCCACGCATTGTGTAGAAACTATCAGGCGAGAAACGCCGTCAAAGAAGAATCTGGGGCAAATTTAATGGCGTCGCTGGAGCAGTGCGCCGATTCTCTCTCCGAAACGAGTGCTGCATTGCTGGAGATGACGCCGCAAATCGTACTGACGCAGGAAAAGGGGAAGGGGACGGCGAACGTAGAAATATCGCTGTGCAACTCCGGGGGACAGACGGCACGGACCGTGAAACTGGCACTCGATACAGAAAGTTTACCGCGTGGAATCGCCCTTCGACCCGCTGATCCCGTTCTTTTCAATGAGGTCAAAACAGGGCAAACCGTTCGTGCGACTTTCGTGTTGAAACTCGGAGAAGAAGCCCTCACGCCCTCACGTTGTGTGGCGGACATCACTTATTTTGTTGGGAAATCACCTGCGCATCTACGTCCCCGCGCCTGGTAGACCCTTTTGCTGAGTCGAAAAGAGCAAACTGCTCTGCGCTGTTTTTCCTGAAAGGAAACTGAATGATTCGGAAGTTTTATTCCGCACCGCTTCGCATGGCGACGCTCGCGGCTCTTATAATTGGTTCGGCTCTTCCGGCTTTTGCCGACGTGAAACTCTCTACGGAACTCAAAGACGGCGACAAAATTAGTGACATCGCAAAGGTCATTGTGAAAGTCGAAAGTGAAGAGGGAGTGGACAAAGTCGAGTTTCGTGTAGACGATATGCTTCGTGTCTCCGACACGTCCACGCCTTACGTTTACGAGTGGGACACGCTGGCGGACATGGAAGGCGAACATACGGTCACGATCACGGGGTACGACTCGAACGGGGTTTCCAAGCGCATCACGCTGAAACTCGTGATTGATAACGAACTTGCTTCCGGCGCACAGGCTCTCGGCGAAAAGGCAATGGAAGCCCTCGACCAGAAAGACGAAGCGGCGGCTCTTCGCTTTGCAAGACGCTCTCAAAAAGTGGAAAAGGGTGCGTTGCTCTCCTCTCGTGTTGTAGCGAAAGTCTATGCCCGACAGAGTGAATGGGATCGAGCAATCAATGCACTCGACAAAGCCCTCGGACTTAATGAGAGTGCCGTTGCGATGAAAGAACTCGCGTCTTACCGCATCCAACGCGCTATTCGTCCGGAAAACTCCAACTTTATTGCTGACTTTACGGCAGTCACCGAGTTGCGCCGTAAAGCCGGGGACAAAGAAATCGCCGATGTGAGAGCGAAAAACGTATCCGCCGACGGCAAACAAACGCTCGCTCAAATCACCGCTATCGGCGACGCTCTTGTCACGAACGGCAAGTACAATGAGGCGGTCAGTGAATACTCGTTGGCAGGAGAAGAAAGCGGTAACGCGATTCTGGCACGTCGCGCTCTTGCCTCGGTCTTGCAGGACAAACCCGAAGAGGCGGAAAGCCTTCTGCGCCCGATTTTAAGAGCCAAAACGGATGATGCCGCCGTTCGCGCCGTTTATGGATTGTCACTTTTGCGGAAGCACCGATTCGCGGATGCCCGCGCTACCGTCTCAAAGGACCTTGTAGATCAGTACCCTGCGGCTCTGATCGTTGCCGCTTTTGCCGATGCCGGACTTGGAAAGCGGGTGCAGGCTCTTGCACAGGCGAAAGATGTGATCACGCTTTACCCGAACACCGCCGAAGCCTACTACGTCAACGCACTTGCCACGCCCGACCTGCGTGATTCCGATAAAGCCCTCGGAAAAACACTTGCGCTGGCTCCTTTTCAACCGGGTCCTCTAAATAATTTCGCGGCACGGCTTTCCGTTTCCAAGCGCACGGAACGCTACAATGAGGCTTTGAGTATTTCCGACCTCGTGTTGAAGTATTACCCGGACAACTATTTTGCAGGTCTGATTCAGACAATGGTTTATCTGCAAACAAAGAAAAACAAGGAGGCGGATGCCTCTTTTGGCAAACTCTTAAAAACGGATAAAGAGTCACCGGAAATTCTGATGGCACTTTCCGCCTACTACGATGCAAGAGACAATTCGCAGGAAGCAGGGCGTTATCTGGAGAAAGTGCGTAAAATGGAGCCGAAAATGGAGCGGCAGGCTCCTCCCAAGCCGACCGAGTATCTGGATTTGATGAACCGCAAATACTTTTTCCGGTCAGAACCTTTCCTCTCACTGGAAGTCTTATTTCCTACAAAATAAGTGGCTCTCTTTTCCTCCCCCTTATGCAAGGGGGAGGTTGGGAGGGGTTTTGTCTTTGTGCTCTTTCCCCGCATCGCGTCCGTCAGGACGCCTTCACCTTATGTGCTTAGCGCAGAGATAAACTAGACCGTTGATGCAATCAACATCAATTTTCCTCCCTCTTCTTTGTGCCTTTGTGTCTTTGCGCGAGACCTCCCCGTATCTGCATTTTTCTAATCCCTACTTCCTACTACCTAATCCCTGTATTCTCTCTGTGCCTCTGTGCCTCTGTGTCTCAACAAAGTGGGTAGTAGATGATCTCCCCTTGTGTAAGGTGAGTTAAGTTTTCTCGATACTTTCTCTCCCGATTGCCAGCACCGTTCCAAGCCGCTCCGCCGCCTCTCGAAGAAGAGAGTAGCCGTCGCGCATGGCTTCTTCAATCGGCATTGGCTCTTGCATCAATCCAAACGCGGCGGTCAGACCGTCAGGGCGTAACAGGGATTCCGTATTTCGTGCGACACTCCCGGCAAGCGCGAACACAGGCACACCGGAGGCTTTTGCCTTGCGGATTACCCCTGAAATCACCTTGCCGCGTCCTGTTTGTCCGTCCAGTCTTCCTTCTCCCGTAATCATGAGATCACAATGTTTCAGGGCTTCCTCAAAGCCACACGCTTCCATGACCATGTCAATGCCGGATTTCAGTTCCGCATTGCAGAAAGCAAGCAGACCCGCACCCAACCCGCCCGCCGCCCCCGCACCCGGAAGATCACGCACCGACCTGCCCACTGTTTTCTCAAGGATTTCCGCATAATGCGCGAGTGCCGTGTCCAGTTGCGAAACCATTTGGGGCGTTGCCCCCTTTTGAGGACCATAGATCGCTGATGCTCCTTCCGCTCCACAAAGCGGATTGTCTACATCACACGCAACTGTCACCGGAACTGTTGAGGAGACCGCAAAATCCTGCCGATCTATCTCCTTAAGGGCAATCAGTGCCGCTCCGCCTTCCGGGAGTTCCCTGCCGTCTTTGTCCCGAAACTTCGCGCCTAACGCTCTCGCCATTCCCGCACCACCATCGTTGGTGGCACTGCCTCCAATCCCGATCAAAAGGCGCGTACAACCCGCCTTCAACGCTTCATTTATCAAATCACCCGTGCCTAGAGTCGTGGTAACGCGAGGGTCGTATTCTTCTTGATTCAGCAACCGTAGACCGGAGGCTTCCGCCATTTCGATCATCGCCGTATCGGATTGATTTCCGCCGAGTCGTCCCCACCTTGCCGAAATCGGTCTGCCGAGAGGGTCACGCACGGTGGCGGTGTGAAACGTTCCCCCGGTTGCTTCGACAAGAGTTTCGAGGGTGCCGTCCCCGCCGTCTGCAAGCGGAATTGTTACAATTTCGGCGTCGGGAAGAGAGAGGAGAAGTCCTTCCCGGATCGCAAGCGCGGCAAGCGAAGAGGTCAGACTGCCCTTATAGGCGTTGGGGCAAATCAAAATTCGGAGTGGCATAATCACCAATACAAAACGGGGAGGGTGGATTCCTGCTTTTCGGGGAGTAAACTTCCTTTTCCTGCAAGCAAATGAGGTCATCCCGACTCCCCCAAGGGAATGAATGCCCTGGCTCCAAAAGAGCCCCAACTATAGACGGGCGTGGCAAGATCATAATTGCCCGGAGTTGAACCCGCAGGAACACGTTTGGAAAGCGACACGAGAAGCGGTCAGTCATAACTATTTCAAGACCAAATTGACGGAATTAGCGGAAATCTTCGAGCAACATCTGACCAAAACGCGCTTTCCTTGTTCGCTCTTGGACAAACATAACTATACAGAACTCTGTGCCATGTTTAAGTGATTTATCTATTATATGAAAAATCGTCAGATGCTCTTCTGCCCTTCCGATCCTGTGCCTCATTCTGCAAAGCCTGCCACCGACATCAATGGCTATAATGGAGGGATTACGGACATCGGGGAAGAATGTGCCGCCGCTCCAAACGGTGAGCAGTGCGTTGCCGAGCGAGATCACACAGCGATGTGGAGTTACCTGCTGAACTCGATTTTCACGCACAAGTCATGCCGTTACGCGGTTGAGGGGGCATTATCCGGCTTTGCCACCGATCCCGTAATCGGTAGCCTCGACAATCCGAACGTGATTATGTTTTCGGAGCGCAATTCGGTGGCACTGGATGCCTCGGATAATTCCTCGTTCGGTTATGTGCCGCAGGATGACTATGACACGTGGCCCGGTGAGGCGGCTTTGGTGAGATGGGGCGGCGACACTCCTTACGCCAATCAGGGCTGGATTAAGTTTGACCGACACATGAAGGGAGCGAACTACGTTTACTATGACGGTCACGCAAAATTCATGCGGTGGGGGCGGGCGCGATTGGATCAATATCCCGATCATAAAGTGAGATTTCCGCTCGACACGCCTCCCGAATAGAGAAGCAAAAACGACGTTCGAGGAATGATTTCCCTGAACGTCGTTTTTGTCAATCCAAGCGTTGCGATAAGACAATGTTATTCCCTCACCCCATGGAAACTATTTGCCTGTCCCCTCTTTCGGAACGGTCAGCAGCACTCCCTGCTTGAAACGTAAACGCACCGTTTGCACGTTCCGAAAATCCTCCAGAGGATTTTTGTTCAGTACAATCAAACTTGCTTCGTATCCGTCCTGTAGAGAGCCTATCTTTCGCTCCGGGAAGATCATGTGAGGTGTGTCTTCACACCACATTTTCAGCATTTCAAGATTACTCCAAACACCTGTTCCGTTCAAGTACAGGGCTTCCTGCAACGAATCAACTCCGTAAGTGTCCACCCCTAATCCGAACCGCACTCCTGCCTCCTTCAGCAGTTTTAGATTCCGAATCTGATTGTTGCGGGCACGGATTTTGTTTGCTCCCGCATCCAGGTCTCCCGAAAGGCACGCCGTCGGGATTACGCCGACGTGTCGTTTTGCGGTCAGGGCGGCGTCATCGGGCGTGAGTCGATAACTTTCAAGAGGGTCTTCCGGCTCCATCGTATAGCCGCAAAGATGCGCCATCAGGTCTACACCTGCTGCGAGTGCAATACGATAATCCGTTGCGGAGTCAGCGTGTGCGGCAACTCTCAGTCCTGCCCTGTGCGCCCTTTTCACCACTTCCGGCAACAGTTCCGGGGCGATCCCCTCTCCGTAGCCCGGTCTTTTGCCCCGCTGTGCGTTGTCTTCACTGTGGCACAAAAACACCTTGATGAGACCGGGCTTCCCTGCTAAAATCTGCGCCCATTTTTGGTCTAAATCGGCTTTCGTGTTCAGAATGAAATAAGCGTCGTTTTCCCTTCTGCGATAATGGAGCAGTTCCGCACGGTGTTCGATTTGTACGGGATAGGAGTAGTACCCGCGCCCCACGCCTTCGAGAAGCGGAATTGGGTGACTGTTTTCGCCCGTCAAGCCACCGTTTGCAAACTTCACATCTATCCCTGTCGGGAGATTGACACGGGCTTTGATCCGCTCGGCACTTTGTCGTGAGTTGCAGGGATCCATCGCGTAGAAAATTCCATCATGGAAATAGGTCTGAGTCAGTGCATCCAGATCAAATGCGCCATCGAAGTGGTGACAGTGAGCGTCCCCGAACGGAGGCACCACGTAACCGCCTTTTAAGTCGAGCGTTTCATCTACTCTCTCCGGCTTTCGGTGAGTGAGTTTTCGCCAATGGAGTAGAAAGTTTGCGGTTGGAACGTTTTTCCATTAAACCATAATCCGTGATCGAAACGATAGATGCGTTGCGGCGAGGTGAGAGGCGACGATTATCCGAGTGACGGAAGGGGGCGTTGGCAAACGGTGAGAAGACTGCACGACAGCAGAGTCAAGAAAAGCGAAAACGGTTTCATAAGAGTTCCTTTCGAGTAGCAGATTAAAAATGAGCATGGCGTTAGCGGTTTGTCATCGCCTGCAATCACAATCTTAGTTTATACTCAAATTTGAGTATAAACTAGCAAAAAAAACGATGCGTCTTTTATGTTTATTGATTGCGTTGTTGCTGTCGCCAGGTCGCAATGGAGTCGAGCAAACTTTTGTTCCATTCGATTTCAAACTCGATACGCCCCAGACTGTGCTGTACGCCGGTTTCTACCCAGGGGTGAAGATTGGGGAAAAGACGGTGCGTGTTTTGTTGACGTTCGATCAGTTCGGCGCGTGTTCTGTGCAGGTTGTCTTGTCGCTCCTGCAAAAGCGATACTCGTTCCTGCGGAGGCAAAAAGTCGAGAAATGCCAGTGCAATGTCAATGTCGCGCTTTTCGACGGGTGCGGTTCGGCAGGTTTCACGCAAAAGATGCAAAAAGGCTCTCTCGCCCTTTTCGGTGATGCGATAGAGATGACGGGGACGAT
>JACMPS010000449.1 GCA_014377395.1 Chthonomonadaceae bacterium | reverse complement strand
CTTGCAAACGCAGGGGACGACCCCGCCGCAACCTGCTACGGTGGAAACGGCGGAACTCGACGAACTCTGGACGTTTATCGGCTCGAAAAAAAACGGTGTTATCTTGTGACCCTCGTTGACCGGGCGACCCGTTGCCTGCTTGCGTTTTCGGTCACGTTCTCTCCCGATTGGGAGACCTTGCAGAGCGTAGTGGACAGGGGCAAAAAAGCGTTGCGCTATTTCAGTGACGGCTTTCCTGTCTACCGAGACCTCATCTACCCCGGCAAAGCGAAACACGAAGTTGCTCCCGGCAAAAGTCAGACCTACAGTGTCGAGGCACACAATGCCGAACTGCGCCACTATCTGGCGAGGCTTGCGAGAAAGAGCCGGTGTTTTAGCCGGTGTCCAAAAGCGTTGCACCGGGCGGTCTGGCTGTTTGCGTGTGCGTGGAACGCCCGCCAACTCCACCGAAAAGAGTTTCCAGACTACTGCAAAACCCTCGGTGAATGCTTACCCGCTATAAACTAGACACTCCCAACACTTTCCCCCTGTTGACACTTTTGCCGAATCTGTGTTATGCTATAGCTGAACAATATAACTGGAACGCGATGCTTCTTATCCAGAGTGGTTGAGGGAACGGCCCTATGAAACCACAACAACCACCTTGAAAAGTGTGTACGGATCAAGTGTTAAGTCTCAACACTTGACACTCACCACTTAACACTTTTTAGGGCAGGTGCTAATTCCGTGCAGTGACCAGCAATTGGCTGCAAATGCAAGATAAGAGGCGTAAGGCGAATTCCGGTCGGCTTTCTCAGGAAAAGACCGCTTTCTTTTGGCGTCCTCTTTTTCTTGCTTGAGAACCCTCGACCCCGATTTCACGCTTACGACCTCTTCTGCTCTTCTGCAGAAGAGGTTTTTTGTTAGCCCTCCTTTTCTCGCGAAGTCACCTCGTTCCCGCTTTGTTCACAACCCTGTGAATCGCACAAGGAAAAACTCGCTTAAGGAAACCAAACCTATGCCCGACTACTCTCTCTTTACCTCGGAAAGTGTCTCCGAGGGACACCCCGACAAACTCGCCGATCAAATCAGTGATGCGATCCTGGATGCCCTGCTCGCTCAGGATCCGAAATCTCGTGTGGCACTCGAAACGTTTGTTACTCGCGGTCTCTGCGTTGTCGGCGGAGAACTGACCACACACGCTTATGTCGAAATCGCCGACATCGTGCGCGATACGATTATCAATGTCGGTTATACCCGCACCGATTACGGCTTTGACGGCTCCACCTGCGGCGTGATGCTCGCCATTCAGAAGCAATCGCCTGACATTGCAATGGGCGTGGACACGAACAACGGCAAAGAGCAGGGCGCAGGCGATCAGGGCTTGATGTTCGGTTATGCGGTCAATGAGACCGAGGAACTGATGCCGCTTGCTCTCGCCATTTCGCATGACCTGACGGCGAAAATCGCGGCGGTGCGTCGTACCAATCCCGAATATGGCTTTCGACCCGATGCCAAATCTCAGGTGACGATTGCCTACGACCTGAACGGCAAAGCAAGCCATATTGACACGATTGTGCTTTCCACACAGCACGACGAGTCGCAATCTCAAGAGCAAGTTCATGCGAATGTCCGTAAATTCGTGATCGAACCGGTGCTTGCGAAGTACGCTTCCTATGTGAAAAGTGAAATCAAGCAACACATCAACCCGACCGGGCGCTTTGTCATCGGGGGTCCGCAAGGGGATACGGGCGTGACCGGGCGCAAGATCATCGTGGACACTTACGGCGGCGCGGCACGACATGGCGGCGGCGCGTTCTCCGGCAAAGACCCCTCGAAAGTAGACCGTTCGGCGGCGTACACCGGGCGTTATATTGCTAAGAACATCGTGGCAGCGGGACTTGCGGAACGTGCTGAAATCCAACTCGCTTATGCGATTGGTGTGGCGGAACCCGTCTCGGTGTTGGTGGACACGTTCGGTACGGCGAAACTGCCCGAATCCGAGATTGTGGCGCGTGTGCGACGGGCAATTGATTTGCGCCCCGCCGCGATGATCGAGAAACTGGAATTGCTGAACCCTAAACGCATCAAATACCTTGAGACCGCGAAAAACGGTCACTTCGGCAAACCTGGGTTTCCGTGGGAAGCCACCGACCTTGCGGCGTCTCTCGTCTAAAACTCGCTTCTCTCCCTTTCTTCACATGAGGAAAGGGAGAGAATTTGTAGGGTCAGTTGGTATAGGAAGAAAAGTCCTGGGGTCTGATTTCTGAGGGATGCTCGTCAAGAAGCGCATGAATGGGATCGGCTTAGAAAGCGTACCTCTTCACTTAGAGTTCCGGTAGAGTTTGATGAACACCTTGAGGTATTATATTTTTGTCCGATTTGGAAACCTGCGATTGTGTAGATTTTCAGCATTTTGTTTCATCCTAAGCCGCGAGGGTCTCATTCTCCGGTTGAATGCTGAATTTCAAGCCGTGTGCCTTAAGAATCGCATGAATCGAGCGCAATTCCGGGTTGCCTTCTGAGGACAACATTCGGTAAAGGGCTTCCCGTGTGAGGTGGGACTGCTCGGCTCCCTGCGTCATGCCCCCGTTTGCCTGCACATATTTGCGAAGTGCCACCAGAAATTCCTCGACACTTTCCGTCAGTGCATCTTCCAGATAGGCGGCGGCAAATTCGGGCGTTTGCAGTTCTTTTAGAAGACCCTCTTCAAAAGAGCGCAATTTCATTTTTCTTACTCCTCTTCTTCGGTGATTGCTTCTTCTTGCCAGCGCAGGATAACTCGGGATGCCTGGTCTGATTGCAGGTAGTCTCGCCAGTGGCGATGAGCCGTTTCGATGGCAACACGCTGATGCCCCTTATCGCTTCCGCCCAGCAAAATCACGATTGTTTCGCCTTCTCTCCCGTAATAAACACGGTAGCCGGGACCGAAATTTAGACGCAACTCGAAAACTCCTTCACCCACACTTTTCCAATCACCAAAGAGACCTCTTTCGATTTTGTCAACCTGACGGATAATTCTTGCTTTCCCGACGACATCTCGCAGACCCTCCAACCATTCATCGAAAGGACAACTTTCATTGTCAAGAATCAATTTGAGCACATCCATCGAGCGGAAATTTCCTTGTAGAAGTGTAACCTAAAAGTTACATTTTGTCAAATTAACCGAGGATGATATTAGTTTGCGGAGGCTTTCCCCTCTGATATTCCACCGACTGATGTGTCAACCTGCATCGTCATCAAAAGAGGCTGTTTGAGCGAAACAAATGGCGTCACCCTCTCAGAAAAAAGGTCTTGGCAACACCTCATGCTCTCTCCCCAAATCCGTGATATAATAGCGGTATTATGCCACAATACCCTGACCGCCCTACCCTGATTTTAGATGAGGACACGACAGAAAGACGCCCGCCGCGTTACGGTCTTATCGTCGCCTTTCTCGCCCTCCTTTTCCTGTCATTCGTCTTTTTCCACAATGCCGTCCCGCTTTATGTGGATTGGCTGTGGTTTCGGGAGATGAAGTCAACCGTTGTCTACTCAGTGACGATCCGCGCTAAATTCACCCTGTTTGTCCTCTTTGGGGGAGCGTTTTTCACGGTGTGGCACTTAAGTTTGCGACACGCCCTGCGTACTGCGTTATCCTCCGAAGACGGCACCCTCAGCGAACGACTCACGCCTGACCTCGAACGCACAATCCGCAAATCCATTGGGCGGGTGGCACTGGCAGTTTCTCTGTTTTTCTCTCTGTGGGCAGGGCGAGTTGCCTCTAACGAATGGGCGAACTGGCTTGAGTTCACTCACGCTACTCCTTTCGGTAAGACCGATCCCGTTTTCGGACGTGATCTCAGCTTTTACCTTTTCACGCTTCCGTTTCTTGAATTCGCTACCAAGTTCCTTACCGTTACGCTTTTGATGGGGCTTGTCGCCGTCGCCGGGATTCATCTAATGCGGAAAAGCGCGGCGACTCTCACCGGGCTTTTCGAGAGCGAACATAGCATCCGCGCCCTCACGCTCGGTCTTCTGGCGTCGCTGGCAATCGTGCGGGCGTTCTCCGCTTACCTGGGCGTCTTTGAATTGCTAAGACGCGAAAACGGCGTTTTTTACGGAGCGGGCTATGTGGATTTGCGCTTCCGCCTTCCCGTCACCTGGCTTGAAGTGACCCTGCTCATCGTCACGGCGCTTCTGCTGCTTGTCGCCATTGTCAAACCGAAAACCATGAAAGCCGCCGCGATTGGAGCGGGAACCTGGCTTGTGACTTCGTGGCTGATCGGGGGCGTGTTGCCCTCCGCGATGCAGAAACTCATCGTCGAACCGAATCAATTTTCCCTTGAAAAGGAAAATATCGAGCGTAATATTGCCCTGACTCGGCTTGGTTTCGGCTTGGACAAAGTGCGTCGGGTAGAGAATTTTCCTGCCGATGAAAGCCTGACGGTCTCCTCACTTCGCACTAATGCCGACACTCTTGAAAATGCACGATTGTGGGATTACGGCTTTCTCGCGAAAATCTACGCCCAAACGCAAACCGTCAAAACGTACTACCAGTTCGAGCAAAACACGGTCTTCGGCTCCGTCATGCAAAATCTCGATATTGACCGCTACAAAATTGACGGCAAGCAACGGCAGGTCATTCTTGCGGCGCGTGAAATGAACTCGGACAGTTTGCCCGCCTCCACACAAACCTGGCAAAACCGACGGCTTGGCTACACGCACGGTTATGGCGTTGTCGCCTCGCCCGTCAACAAAGTAACAGAGGGACTGCCCGAATATTTTGTGCAGGGTTTCCCCCCGAAAGCCGCTGCCAATTCCCCGCTAACGATCACGCGCCCGGAACTCTATTACGGTCAACTCACTCGCGAACACGTCTTTGTGAACGCACAATCACAGGAGTTCGATTACCCTTCAACCGGAAGTGCTGCCGTCAGTGGCGCGGGTGGCAACAGTGGCGTGGCACAGGATCAGTACAGCAAATATGCGGGAGCGGGCGGGATCGAAATCGGAGGTTCTCTGTTCCGGCGGCTTGTGTTCGCCATGCAACTCGGCGATTGGAACACGCTCTGGACAGGCAGTTTTACCCCCCAGACTCGTGTGATGATCCGCCGTGACATTCGTGAGCGCGTGATGACGCTTGCCCCGTTTCTTCAACTCGATAACGACCCTTACCTTGTGATTTCAGAGGGGCGACAGTTCTGGATGCTCGACGCCTACACGATCTCTGACCGTCTGCCTTACTCGACGCAAAAGCAAATCGGGGTGGGTCCACAGTCGTTTATTTCTCCCAATTATCTGCGAAACTCGGTGAAGGCGACGGTTGACACGTATGACGGCACGACGACCTTTTATCTTGCCGATCCGTCCGACCCGATTGCTCAAACTTACGCGAAAATCTATCCCGGTTTGCTCAAGCCACTTTCGGAGATGCCCGCTTCTCTGCGCGAGCATTTGCGTTACCCCGAAGATATGTTCCGGCTTCAACGCTCGGTTTACGGACTCTATCATGTGGACGACGCCCGCGTGTTTTATGCGAATGAAGATGCTTGGGCGGTTCCGACAGAGCCAAATCAGGACACAGCGCAACCCGAAGCCGCAAAAACCAAAGCCGAGGCAATGGAGCCGTATTATGTCACTCTGAAACTGCACAACGAAAAGGCGGCGGAGTACGTGTTGATGTCCCCGCTCGCTCCTTTTAATAAGGAAGACCAGAACGTATTGGGTTGGATGTGCGCCCGTTGTGACCCGGCGCATTACGGCGAATTGGTGCTGTATCGCTTTCCGCAACAGTCCGCAATTGCAGGACCTACTCAGATTATTGCCCGCATCAACGGCGATCCGGCAATTTCACCGCAACTCTCGCTTTTGCGGCAGGGTGGTTCAACGGCAACTTTCGGAAACTTGCTGATGTTGCCTGTCGAGAAGTCTTTGCTGACGATTGCGCCGCTCTACATCGAGAGCACAAATTCGGCGAAACTGCCTCAATTACAAAAGGTTGTGGTGAGTTACGGTTCTCGCGTGGTCATGGAAAACACGCTGGATGAGGCACTGAACCGCCTTTTCCCCGGCTACACCGGCAAGGGCGCACCGGCAGACTCCACCTCGCAAACGTCCGATGCCGGACAACAGACGCCGGAGGTTAAGTCCGCGACTGCGCCCTCTGTTACGCTGAAATCTCTGATCCAGAATGCCGCACGGCAATACGAATCGGCAAAAAGTTCACTGAAAGCGGGAGATTTCGCCGCCTACGGGGAGAAGATGAAAACGCTGGAGCGCACCCTCAACGCCCTCAAGCAAAAAAGCGACGCGGGGGGAAAATGATGAGCAAACTTCTGGAACGCATCACCCTCGACCCGGAAATCTGTCATGGCAAGCCCTGTATTCGGGGCTTGCGTTACCCTTGTATTTAGATTGAAATTCTACTGGAGTTGATGAATTCCGGGATGACTCATGCCGAAATCTTGCAGGATTACGACGACCTCGAACCTGAAGATTTGACAGCCGCGTTTGAGTTTGTGCCACCGCATTTCTAGTTTTTGGGAGTGCAACCGCCAAGAATAAGGAGGAAATTACAGTGCCATATTCGTGATTTAGCGGAGAAGAAATTGCTCGACGCGGTGAGGAACTTTATGAGCAACGTTTTCGCACCCACGTCGAAACTGAGGAAAACATCGAGAAGATTATCTCTATTGACATTGAAACCGAGGATTACGAGGTAGACGCAGATCCCCTTGTGACCGGGAAACGTTTGCAAGCGAAACATTCCGGGGCGGCGATTTACGGCACGGCGTATCGGCTATAACGCAGTCTTCGCTGTTGGCGGCACGTTGTTCAGGACAGTCGCATGATTTCATGTCATGTCAAAGGACTTCAGGCGCATGTGGGTGTCACCTTGCGTTTGCCCAACCAATCCGGTCTCGAAATAGAATTCGTCGTAGATACGGGGTTTGAGGGCGCGTTGACTTTGCCGCCTACGGCGGTAGCGGCATTGGGCTTACCTTTCTTTCAGGAAATGTAAGCCAATCTCGCCAATGATGTCTCTATTCGCACTGATGTTCACGTTGCTACCATTGTTTGGGGCGGAAGTGAGGTTGAAGCGTTGGTTCTGGCAATGGGGCGACGCCCTTTGCTGGGAACCGCACTTTTATCAGGAAAAGAACTTCTCACGCAATTTGTAGAAAATGGATTGATGACAATTGACGACCTCTGACACATTAAATGCCGGAAGCCAAAGGTTGGGTAGCACCACACTAAACGGTGAAATCATTTTGCCTTGAAATGACCCAAACGGGGTCTCCTTTTAAGCCAATTCATGATCAAACGTCAAGTGGAAATGTTCGAAGCCGCACGGTCCACATCTTTTAAGCAGACAGAGGGATGCTTTT
>JACMPS010000039.1 GCA_014377395.1 Chthonomonadaceae bacterium | reverse complement strand
GTGCGTTAATCTCCATTTTTGGATCGTACTGAGACAGTTCGACAAAAAAGTTCAGAAAGAAATGCTCGACGATGTGTTTTGAGGTCGCATCTGCGATGCGAAGGGTGACGGTCAGGGACACATTAAGCCTTTCGAGCGAGATAAAGGACGGCGATATAGTCTATCTCAATTTCGCCACCGTACTTTTCAAGTACTTCAATAATGCCCGTGTGAAGTCGCTTTTTGACTTCGGGCGAGAGCAGTTGATGACTGGAGTGAGTGTCAAGCAATGCGATATAATCAGTACTACCGTATCGTTTTGTCCAGGGAAACTGCTCGGTGAGAACATCAGTGTAACGTCCTGTCGCACGAATCTGGTTTGCACGATTGTTTGCCGACCAGTCTTTCGCGGAGCTGTTTCGTTCCGTCGCGAGTTCGGGTGCCTCACGTGCATAAACGCTCTGAATTTCCTGAAATTGCTCGTCTTCTCCTGGGGGAGACAGATTCCAGATCAAGGCGAGAGTTCCATCCTGTTTCAGAGCATCGGCGGCTTTTCGCAAGCCCATTTCCGCCGGAATCCAGTGAAAAGACTGTGCGGCGTAGACGACTTCATACGTTTCGGGCATCAGAGTCCACGCCTCGAACGTCGTCTCCTCATAAGTGATATTCGGGAAATCTCGAAATTTTTCTCTTGCCACGTTGGAAAGATTTCTGCCCGGTTCAAGGCAATGAATCGCACAGCCCTTTTCTGCGAAGAGTTCCGTGCCTTTGCCCGTTCCGCTTCCAATTTCGAGCATCTTTCCAGACGGTTGAAGCGCGGAATTAGCGACTACTTTTTCCGTCAGCAAAGCCGGATAAGTGGGACGGTAGCGATCATAGAGATCGGAAATCTCGTTGAAGATAGCACGTTGACCGTAATAGTCGGTTGGGCTCGGTGTTGTCATAGGGTTGGCTTTGTGAGAGCAGTTGAAAAGTTCTTCGCCGTGTTTTGCATTGTGTCCACGAAGGTGGACTTCGCGCCTTTGTAGCCGGGGAATTTATTCCCCGGATTCCATAATGCCATTACGCTTCATTTTTCAAATCCTTGAAATAAACGTCTCTCCGGCGAAGCGACATTGACCGCCCTCGTCCTTGAAGTAAACGCGGTCGCGCTCACAACCGAGGGTTTTCAATGCTACTTCCGCAAGCCAGAGTAGTGCCTTTTGCCGGATTTTGTCAGGACGGATGCCGTTGAGTTTGTCCCATCTTTCGCTCTCTTGTAAATACGCCTCCGCAAGCCGATTTCCTTCCACGAACTCCTCGATTTTCAGGGTGCGATCTCCACAGCCCGGACACCGCCAGAGCGTACCCGTGTTCCAAATAGTTTCACCGCCGCTTTCCTGCAACGCCGACATCAACAACGCCCCTACTTCCGCAGAGGCATACAGTTCGTGTTCACGATGGTGGCGAGCGCTTCGCCAGCGGACGGTAAAAACGGTCATAGGAATGAAAATCAGATTCTAGCAATTCGACGGATAAAAGGCATGGCTCTGAAAGCCGTTAATCTATGCTGACGGAACGAGGAAACCGTCAGGAGGTTAATACAAAATGGTACTATCGGAAGCAAAAGAATTGGTTGGCAAAGTGTGTTCGGTTCTCTATACGGATCGAAACGGCACAGAAATCGAAGTGACATCGAAAATCTACGACGCCACTTATGTTCCGCTTTACGGCGGCTATCTAGTGACGGCAAAAGACGACATTCGGTTTGACCGAATTTGCAGCGTTTGCACGGTGGAGCAAGGGGCTTCTTCTGTCACCGTAGCCACGAATGTGATGGAGCGGGTCGCCGCTTAGTCGTCGGTTGTTTCTCTCTATTCTGCTCTGTCTTTGTTATCTCAATGCAAAATGCCGGGTCAAAACTCCGTAAGAGTTTTCTCTTTGTTTATCACAATCCGATACGTCCCGTCGCTCTTAAAAAGCGGCGGGACGTATCTATTTTCCTTTTTATCACTTTTCCAAAAAGGACGGCGGCATAAATTCGTCGCTGGCGGCTTCGCCGGTAGTCCTGCGGACATAATCCGCGTAATCGCTCCTAATTCTAGAGGAAAAAACAGACTTCTACAATACTCTCTGAGGCAGAACTACGTTTACGCCAACTTTCGCGCTTCTACTTGGGAAGGCAACACCTGCACGGCTCTGTTGTCCGGGTGACTGCCCTCGTCAATGATGAGTCGTGCGCCACGCTCATAAGTGAGGTAAGAAATTCCCCATTTCAAGAGAACGATAAAGCGGTTGCTGAACCCAATCAAATAGACGATGTGAACGCCGAGCCAGAGAAGCCACCCCAACAAACCCGCCGAGCGAAACTTTCCAATCTCCGCCACACCGAATTTGCGCCCTACTGTGGCAAGGTTTCCTTTGTTCCAGTAGTGAAACGGTTTGTCGAAAGGCTTGTTTGCGACCAGTGCCGCAATTTTTCTACCAACGTATTTTCCCTGCTGAATCGCGACCTGCGCGACGCCGGGAAGAGGCTTTCCGTTTTCCAGTTGAGTCATCGTGTCGCCAATCACGAAAATTTCGGGAAAACCGGGCACTGAACAGTCCTCACTGATTTTGACGCGACCTGCTTTGTCTGTCTCGACACCGAGCCATTTTCCTGCCGGGGAAGCCGCGTTTCCCGCGCCCCAGATCACGGTGCGGGCATGGATGCGTTGTCCGCCTACGACTACGCCGTCCGCATCTACCTGCTCAACGTTGTTGCCGAGCATCACCGTAATGCCCACACTCTCCAGGTATTGCTTTGCCTGCTCGTTTAACGGTTCCGAATAGGCAGGCAAAATTTTGTTCACGCCGTCAATCAGGATGATTTTTGCCTGTGTGGGGTCTATGTGTCGGAAATCACGCGCAAGAGAGCGATGCGTCAATTCTGAAATTGCCCCCGCCATTTCCGCCCCGGTTGCCCCCGCTCCCACCACCACAAAGGTCAGATTGGCTTCACGCTCGGCTTCATCGTTTGTATTTTCCGCTCGCTCAAAGGCACTCAAGATACGTTCGCGAATCTCGGTGCCATCGTTCAGAGTCTTCAGTCCCGGTGCAAATTGTTCCCACTGCGGTTTCCCGAAATAGGAATGACGCGCTCCGGTAGCAAGCACGAGATAATCGAAAGCGATTTCCTCTCCGTCCCCAAGTTGAACACATTTCCGGGCGGTGTCCACACCTGTGACTTCACCCATAATCACTTCACAATTCTTCTGGTGACGCAAAATCGCTCGTAGAGGCGCGGCGATGTCGTTGGTGGCTAGCCCTGCCGTTGCTACCTGATAAAGCAAAGGCTGAAAAAGGTGATGATTTGTTTTATCGAGAAGGGTCACGCGCACCGGGGCGTTCTTCAAGATTTTTACTGCATTCAACCCGCCAAAACCGCCGCCGACAATGACGACATGGGGGCGATTGTCTTTCTGATTTGTCTCGTTACTCATGTTATGTACTTGCCTCTGCAAACCACTTCTCCTGTGCGGGGCGCATCGGGAAAACCGATAAGAGTGTTCTTTTACGGTCTCGCACCGCGTCTCCTCGTCCGTCTATGGGGTATCCTTAAGCACTTATACGAACTACCGGAGTCTTTGTCATCAGCGATTTGGAACAAAAAAGCCCTTCGTCTTCTCGCCATTCTTCTCCCTCTCCCGAACCCAAAGGCTTGAGGAAGTACAAACCTTACACGTTTCTTCGTCGCCAACTGGGAAAAGTCGTTCCCGATGGGGTCTGGTATAACTGGAAATGGGATGCCGTTGCGGGAATGTCCGCCGGGGTATATCAGGGTGCGATCTGGACATTTGCCCTGCAACTTGCTCGCGGCAAACTCCACGCGACCGGGCTACAAATGGGAATTGCGTCGGCGGCTCCTGCAATCGGCTATCTCTTTGCGTTGTTCTGGGCAAGGCAGATGGAAGGAAAATCAAAACTTCCCTTTGTCACGATTACCTGGTTGCTTTCACGCGGAATGTTCTGCCTGACGCCGCTTCTGGTGCGCGGAGCCTTTGCCACTGAGTGGTTTTTGATGCTGATTTGCCTCACGCCGATCTTGTTTTCGGTGTCGGCACCTGCGTACACCTCGATCATGAAGGAAATTTACCCGGATGAACATCGGGGGCGTTTGATGAGTTATGTTCGGATCGGCATGGCGGCGACAATGTTGATTTCGGCACGAGTGATGGGGGTTTTACAGGAGCATTACGGGCTGGATTATCGGTGGATGTTTGCGTTCGGGGGGGTATTCGGGATTCTGACGGCGTATGCGTTTTTCCGCCTGAGACTTGCGCCTCCGCTTCCCTCGGAGGGTGAAAAGCCTTCACTCGGCGAGTTTTTCAAGGACACGTTCGGAATTTTACGGCGAAACCGTCAATATCGCTTTTTCACGATTTCTGTGATTTTGTCGGGCTTCGGGAACCTGCTCGCGAATACCTATTATCCGGTTTATCAGGTGGACGAGTTTCATATCACGCCGACACAAATTGCAACGTTGCAAAATCTCGGCGGCATTCTCTCGTTGATTTCGCTGTTTTTCTGGGGCTGGTTTCTGGATCGGTTCGGGTCGCTGACGTGTGTGCTGGCGGCGGTTTTGCTTAATTGTTGCACCCCGGCGATGTACGCAATGGCTCCGCATATCGGCTGGCTTTACCTCGGCTCCGCCCTGCAAAGTGCCGCACAATCAGGAGTGGATTTAGGCTACCTCAACACCACGCTGTCACTTTCCGAGCCGGGACGTGCGGCGCAGTATCAGTCGCTTCATTCGTTTTTCTTCGGATTGCGTGGCACGATAGCCCCCTTGATCGCCTTTCCGCTTCTCGGTGTTCTGGGGGGTGTCTGGGGACGTGGCTTCTGGCTTTGCTTTTTCGTGATGCTGGCAGGCGTTTTGTTTCAGTCGTTCGCGCTTCGTTCTGCACGAACTGAACAACGGGGAAATTAACCGCGTGCGATTACCGCTTTCCGCTCTTTTTTCTCGATGTACATTTTCGCGTCGGCATCTTCCAAAAGGGTTTCGAGCGTTTGCGGAGCCTCCGCAAGATAAAAGGCAATCCCGATAGAAAGTGAGACCGGCGGCAATTCGGGGTTCTGAAAATTGTGCGCGTCGAGATTACGGCGAATCCGTGAGAGCAGAGAGGCTTCTCCGCGTGGTGTGGCACCGAGTGCGAGAGCCGCGAATTCATCTCCTCCGATACGAGCGAGCGTGTCTGTTGTTCGCAGAGTGCGCTTGAGGAGCTGTGCGGCGCGTTTGAGGGCTTCGTCTCCTGCGGCATGACCCTGATCGTCATTGATTCGCTTGAGGTTGTCGAGGTCGAAATAAAGAACGCCCATGTCAATTTGCAGGCGATTTGCGGCAAGAATGTGGGGGTTGCCAAGCGTCAGAAAGCCGCGTCTATTGTAAAGCCCGGTCAGTTCGTCCCGCAAAGAGAGATCACGCAATTCCCGTTGCAAGCGGTGGCGCTCAATGGCGTAGCGCAGAGTTCTATCAAGAATTTCGCCCTCGCATTGTCCCCGCACGACGAAATCCTGTGCGCCTGCCCTGAGCATCGTGAGCGCAAATTCTTCGATGTTTTCCTCACCGACAACGACGACGGGAGTTTCGGGGCGGGTCTGAATCAGGAGGGAAATGTCGGTGGACTGCTGTTCGTTCTCCCTTGCCGAAACCACGATCACCTCGAACTCATGCTGTGCAAGGCAAGCATAAGCCGCCCGCAAATCGGGAACCACCTGAATAGCGGGATCGTCTTTGCGTCCCAGTTTCGGTCCGAGAGTATTTTGTGTCGGCTCTTCGATCAGGAGAATGCGCCGGGGGGCGTCTTCAATCTTCATCATCACTCCTCAGATTCAGGCTTCGACGCGAATGTTGTCTCCGAACCATTCAGTTCGCCTGCGGAATCTCATGTCTGCGACTCCCATACGAGATTCGTGCATAGAACGTGCCAATTTCTATAGCGGCAACCTACACGACAAGACAACAGCGATATAATGGTGATAGGGCGGCATACGGAATGGTGAAAACAGGATCGCTTCGGATATAATGACGTAAGAGATCCCACCGAATTGTTTATTTTGTAAACTCAGGAGAATGTTTTTTCGATATGACACTGGAAACCTGCCTTAATCGCCTCTCCACCGAAACCCTCCAGAAAATTTATGAGTCGCGTGAGATCGGTCTTGACACCAACGAGAAGATGCCGACACAACGTGTTGCCCTCCTTGCAAAAGTGATGCGCGATTTGCGAAACGGTTACTCCCACTCGGCGGCGATTCGTGATCTGGATGCACGGGAACTGCGCCTACTTCAGATCGCCGCAATTTGTGAACAGGGCGAACACCTTCTCTGGAGTCAGGCAATCGAGGAAGCGGGAGGCAAACCCACCGAACCCGTTTTACGCGCAACGTTTGTGAGACTTGAAGCACTGGGGTTGCTTTTTGAGGAAGAGAACGGTTCGCTCTTTCTGCAAAACGAGGTGAAGCGTCAGGTTCCGGTTCTGCTTTCGGAGCGGTACGGGTTGGAGGCTTGTCTGCTCAACGAAAACGCACAAAATTTGCGTCGGATCGCTAGTCGTGTCGGGGTCAACCCGAACGGAGCCAAAAGTGAAATCGCTTCTCGTATTTTTGAGGCAATGATTTATTCCGAGCCGGGGAAACGCCCTTACGACCGATTAAAAGACGACGAAAAAGTGACCTTCGATGCGCTTCTGGAGTATGGCGGCGTTGCTCCGATTCACGAGTTTGCCCGCCGCCACGTTCCCGGCCATCGCAACAATTCCTACTATCCGCAAACACGAAACAGTGCCATCGCTCATGTCGTCGGACAGGGAAGCGATGTGCTTGATCGTCTGCTTGAAACCGGAATGGTTTATCT
>JACMPS010000448.1 GCA_014377395.1 Chthonomonadaceae bacterium | reverse complement strand
TCTCTACAAAATAGCCTTGCGCCCTTAACTTTGTACCGACCCTCCCTCTTTTTCTCCCCTGCATTTTAATCTGTGTTCTTCTGTGTTAATCTGTGGATAAAACTCCCTGCATTTCTTGCATTTTTCTTCTCTGTGCCTCTGTGTTCTCTAGCGGAGCGGGTGGTAGATACCGCTTTTCTTTCTCTTCTCCTCGACCTCGGATTTGTGCAAAGAGACGAGTTAGGGTAACATAGAAGGAAAAGACGAAAACGAGAAAAAGCAGACAACCTTCGAGGTGATGTCTCGCTTTATGTTTTCAGGTTTCTGTCCGTGCTGGGCAGTAAGAGGAGAAACGATTATGTCTCTGCCCGTTGTTGCGGTTGTAGGTCGCCCAAATGTCGGCAAATCTACTCTGTTCAATCGCTTAATTGGAAGACGTGTTGCGATTGTCGAGGACGTTCCGGGGATTACCCGTGACCGAATTTATCATAATGTCGAGTGGGGGGGGCGCGAGTTCACCGTCATTGACACCGGAGGAATTATCCTCAACGACGAAGACCCGCTTGCACTACAGGTGAAGGCGCAAGCCGAAGTTGCGATGGAAGAGGCGGATGTCATCGTCTTTATCGTGGATGGTGCGGACGGCATGACCGGAACCGATCAGGAGTTGGCGGACGCCTTGCGCCCCGCGACGGCACCGATTATTCTTGTTGCCAACAAAGCCGACAACGAAAAATTGCAACTGAATGCTGCCGAGTTTTACGCGCTTGGTCTGGGTGAAGTGCATACCGTTTCCGCCGTTCACGGACATGGCGTCGGCGACTTGTTGGATGAAGTCGTCACCCATTTGCCGCCGGACAATGGCGAAGAGTACGTCGAAGACGAAAACATTAAGTTTGCGATTATCGGACGCCCGAACGTCGGGAAATCGTCTTTGCTGAACGCGATTCTAGGGGAAGACAGGGTGATTGTTTCGCCGATTCCCGGCACGACTCGCGACACGATTGACACGAAATTTATGTTCAACAACGAAGAACTAACTTTGATTGACACGGCGGGCATCCGGCGTAACAAGAAAACGATGGGAACCGTTGAATTTTATATGGTGATGCGAGCAAAATCAGCGCTGGAGCGCAGTAATGTCGGACTTGTGGTCATTGATGGAAGCGAAGGCATCCGCGATGGCGATAAGCGAGTGGCGGGACTGGCACAGGACGCAGGGAAAGCCTGTATCGTCGTCGTGAATAAGTGGGACTTAGTGGATTCGGCGATTATCAAAGACCCGAAGAATCCCGGCAAGGCGCGAAAGCCTGACCGTGACAAGATTCTCAAGTTTACCGAAAAATTCCGCAAAGAATGTCCTTTTCTGGAGTATGCGCCACTGGTTTTCGTTTCTGCACAGGAGCGATTTGGAGTGCGCTATGCGATTGACTCAGCGATCACTGCCGCGCAAAATCACGCGCATCGCATCCCGACAGGCGAACTGAACCGTATGATTCGTGAGTTCACGGAGCGACGCCCCCTTATGGACAGCGGCCGCTCGTTTAAGGTTTACTATTCGACGATGGCGCAGGTTCAGCCGCCGACGATTCTGCTTTTCGTGAACGACCCGAATATGTTCCACTTCTCTTACCAGCGCTACATTGAAAACCGACTTCGTGAGGTCTATCCTTTTGAGGGAACCCCGGTTCGCATTGTCGCGAAAAAAGCGGAAAATAAGGACAAAGAGAAGGAGTAAGCCCCCTCTCTGGTGAATGTTCCCGACGAAATCCATTTCGTCGGGAACTTTATTTTATGACCCCCTTAAACCTTGCATTGGTCGGTTGCGGCATTATTTCCGAGTCTCATCTTCGCGCAATCGCCTCATTTCCTGAGCGTATTCGCCTTATTGCTGTTTGTGACAGGGACACGGAAAAGATGAAGACGGCGGTCAGTCTTTATCAAAAGCATCTGGGCAAAAGTGCGGAAGTCGAAATGATCTCCGACTTTGACGCTCTGCTCACCCACCCCGATCTCCAAGCGGTCACGCTTCTGCTTCCGCACCACCTCCACAAAAGTACGAACATTGCTTCACTTCGCGCCGGAAAGCACGTTCTTTGCGAAAAGCCGCTTGCGATTATCCCCGAAGACATTGATGAAATGGCTCTGGTGGCTCAGGAAACAGGCAAGGTTCTGATGCACGGCGAAAATATGCGTACCGCGAAACACGCCGAGATCGCCGCAGAAGCCATTCGCTCTGGTGAAGTGGGAACAATCGTAGGAATTCAAGCCACTTACGCGCACTGGCAGGGCATTGAACTTAACAAAAGTTGGCGCACTCAACCGGAGTTTTCCGGTGGGGGGCATCTCATTGACGGCGCGATTCACTGGATTGACGTGATGCGGCACTTAGGGGGTGACGTGACGGGAGTTCAGGCAATGACAACCCGGTTTCGGGCGGAACTCGGTACGGAAGTCGAGGACACGGCGGTGGTCAACTTGCGCTACAAAGCCGGGTTTTTCGGTCAACTTTTTGCGACTCACGCTTCAAAGGGGCGGGGTGCTTCTCCCATGATGACGGTGTTTGGAACGGAGGGTTGTCTTTCTCTGGAGGCTTACGGCGGCGGGGAATCGGTGGTGCTGTTCAAGCCTGATACCCCGAAAAAAGTGCTATTGGCGGAAATGCACTGGTGGGATACGTTTGTGTCGGAGACGGAACATTTTCTCGATGTAGTGCAAAAAGGCGTTCCCTTGAAGTCCACCACTCACGATGCAAGAGAAAATCTAAAGGTGGTGCTTGCTGCTTATGAATCCGCGAAAACCGGGCAACTCGTGGAGATCGAATAGGTGACGCGAAAGAAAAAAGAGGCAACACTCTCCGCAGAGATCGTAAGCCCTGACCCTCCGGCGATTGTGCGCTACTCCGTTACGATTCGTGAAATGCCCTCTGAAGAACGCCCCCGTGAACGCCTTAAAAAGCATGGCGCGGCGGCACTTTCCACAACGGAACTGCTGGCAATTCAGTTGCGGATTGGCAATAAAGAGCGATCTGCAGTGGGGCTTGCCGAGTTTCTAATGTCGGAGTTCAGTGGGTTGCGGGGTGTTGCCAACGCGGGGATTGACGGACTGCGGAAAGTCAAAGGGATTGGACCTGTAAAGGCAATCGAAATTGCGGCGGCGGTAGAGTTAGGGAAGCGTCTTGCGGTACTTTCCGACGAACCGAAAATCACGATTAGAAGCCCCGCCGACATTGCAAATCTCCTAATGCCGGAACTGCGCGATATGAAGAAAGAGTGTCTAAAGGCGATTCACCTTGACACTAAAAACCAGGTATTAAAAGTAATTACCATTTCAGTTGGGATACTGAACTCTTCCCTGGTTCACCCGCGTGAGGTGTTTCAAGAGGCGATCACATCAAGCGCCTGTTCCCTCATTGTCGCGCATAATCATCCTTCAGGCGATCCCACCCCAAGTCCCGAAGACAAAAGCATTACCCGTCGTCTTCACGAGTGTGGTGAGTTGCTAGGAATTGAATTGTTGGATCATGTCATTGTCGGCGATAATCGCTGGGTCTCGCTGAAAGAGAGCGGCGTTATCTAGTTGGGGAAAGGTGTTAAGGAAATGAGATACGGAAACATCAAAGGCATCGAAAAGCCCGTTGCAAAACTGGTGCTGGGAACGATTTGTTGCAACGAAGACGACATGGAGAATTCTGGAACGATCCTGAATAATTACCTCGCGGCAGGGGGGAATTGTTTTGACACGGCACGCATCTACAACGAGGGCAAAGCGGAAAAAGCACTCGGTAAGTGGTTCACTGAATCGGGCAAGCGTGACGAGATCGTTCTGCTGGGAAAGGGGGGGCATCCCGATCATAATGGCGACAGAATCAGCCCCGAAAAAATTAATGAGGACATCGCCAATAGCCTTAGAGCGTTGCAAACCGATCACTTCGATATTTTTCTGTTGCACCGGGATAATCGCTCCGTGTCGGTGCAAGTGCTGGTTGACCTGCTGAACGAACACAAAGACGCAGGGCGCATGAAGGCGTTTGGTGGCTCGAACTGGACGACGGCACGACTACAGGAAGCCAACGACTACGCCGAGGCGAACGGCTTGCAGGGATTTTCGGCGTCGAGCGAACATCTCAGCCTTGCGGTTTGGAATGAGCCGATCTGGGGCGGCTGTTTGCGTGTGGATGAGAACGCCGAGAAGTGGCATCGTGAACACCAGTTCCCGCTTTTCCCGTGGTCGGCGCAGGCACGGGGCTTCTTTACCGGGCGTTACTCTCCCGAAGACCTGAGCAATGAAGAGGTCGTGCGCTCCTATTACAACAAAGACAACTGGGAAAAATATCGCCGCGCTACGGAGATTGGAGAAAAGAGGGGAGCCACCGCCAATCAGATTGCGCTGGCGTTTGTGATCGGGCAAGAGTACCCGGTTTTCGCGGTTGCGGGTCCCATGACCCCTGCGGAACTGGCGACAACTTTGCCCGCCGCCGACATCGTTCTCACGCAGGGCGAAAAAGACTATCTCACCTTAAAATCTTAATGAATCCAGAATGAGGAGATTAGTTGACAATGCTTCTGCCTTGTACAGTGCTTTTGGGGAGACTTGTTATTCTCTGATTTGAGCCTCTGCGGAGTAAGATAGAAGGCTAATGCGTAAAAAGGGATCGGGTAAAAATCTGTTCGCTCAAAGATGATGAAATCGAAGGGATGGTGTCTCGTCTGTCATTTCTGAAGAAGCCGTTTGCTGGAATATTATTCAAGCACGTCTTCTCGACGCATCCTCGGAAGGACATCGAAGATTCGGTGTCTTCATTCCCCCGCACATCAAGCCGTCCGAACGAAAGGTTTTTGCAAATGATCCCCGTGAAACGCAGAATTTACTCGCTGTTGATGTTGTTGTTTTTGTCCGCATCCACGAATTCTCGTGCCGACAAACCAAAATTAAGGATTGGGGATACGGCTCCCCCTCTGACAGCAACCATTGAGGGGCACCCTGCTGAAAGTTTTCAGAAAGGGCGGATTTATGTCATTGAATTCTGGGCGACGTGGTGTGGCGCATGTCTTGCCACTTTCAACCATGTAAACGGGCTTGTCCATGCCCTTAAAAATGAGCCAATAACGTTTATCTCTGTCACGGATGAGAAAAAAGTAAACGTGGATTTGCTCTTAAAAACTCGACCACTCCAAACCCGGATTGCCTATGATCGTGAGAGCAAAACGTTCGATACTTACGGAGTGAGAGTTATCCCGCACACGGTTGTCGTCGGCAAAGACGGAAAAATCGTTGCCATTACCAATCCGCTCTCTCTGACAAAAGAGGTGCTTCAGGATGTGCTTGCCAGCAAACCTGCGAATTTGCCGGAAAAAACAAACATTTCCGCTGACCTTGAGTGGGATAAGCAGATCGATGCGAATGCGCCGGAAGCACTGGCTCAGGTCATTGTGCAACGCTCCAATGCGGACTCGGGAGCCTCTCATTTTAGACCGAACTCCGGGCAAATTATTGGTGATGGGATTAGCATTGGTGCGCTCATTCAGATCGCTTATAATGCTCAGTTTTTTGAGATCAAAAGTAAACTTCCCGGTGATGACAAGAAGAGGTATCGAATTTCAGTGCGTTCGCCTGATGGAAAGGACGCGACTGCCCGAACCTTGTTGCGTGGAGTGCTCTCTACACTCGTTGGGTTCTCCGCACGTTGGCTGGAAGAAGAGACCCCGGTTTTGGTTTTGACACACATTTCAGGAGCGGCAAAACCTACCTTTAGCACGAAGAAAAAATACGATGGGTTTGCGCGTAGTGGTGAAATTGATTATGTGGCGGCACCAATGCGCGAAATTGCTTTGACGCTTGGCATGATCGCCTACAACAATAATGTGGTGGATGAAACAGGTTACAAGGATACTTATGACATAAAACTTTCCTGGATCCCAGGGAACAAAAAGTCATTCGAAGAGGCGTTGAAGTCACATGGTCTCAAAATTAAAAAGGAGAAACGGAAAGTGCGACGCCTCTACATTCAGCCCGTTCAGAGAGCGGGGGAGTAAGTTGATAGCGGAAATGGAGTTGCGATGCCGATCCCCGATTTACAAAGGCGAGCCTTTTATCGCCCCCGAATTCATGCCCCTGTCTCTCTCCAAAACGCTTTCAGCACCCCCGTGTTCATTCCCCGGTATGTGTCCCCGCAACAGACTCGGAGGTCTAAACCTCCGGCAACAAAGGCGCCCCAATCACAAACTCCTGCTCAACGGTTCACAGGATTTCCACCTGCGTGGACTCAAGACAAGTAGACTTTGCGCCGTTGTTGCCCTCTCCCCAACGTAAAAGGGAGGATTCACCTCACCCCTCGGCGAATCAACCCGTAGTCACACCCTCGCCCGAAAGTACCCTCTTGAACGC
>JACMPS010000447.1 GCA_014377395.1 Chthonomonadaceae bacterium | reverse complement strand
TTGGGTTTCTCAATTCTTTCTGACATTTGCATCACCTCCAAAGGGAATGCAAACATTGTCGGCTCAACAACACTCACTTTTGAGATAGGTTCTTAAGGTGAATCAAAAAGATGCCCCGAAGTGTGGATGCACTTCGGGGCGTTTTTGTCCCGCTTATATTCCGGTATAATGCGGAGCAAAATTAGGGGGTCAATTGAGATTTGGTAGGCTTAGTTGCTGATCAAAGCCGAGGTTGTCCCTGAGAAGTTTAGAGTGAAGGTTCCCGTTGGTGCAACTGTGGCGAGTCCGGCTTGCGGAGACATCGTTGCCCCCATCACCTCGAAACTCACACTTGTACTGCTGACCGCCGTGATTTTGAGAGTTCCGCCTGACGCCGCCCACTGCTTAGCGTTTACCCCCAAGCCTTCCCCATAAACGACGGAGTATTTGTCATTATCAATTGTATAAGTGCCGACAACTGCTCCACCCTGTGCGCCAAGAAGGATGTTCCGGCTGTAGTCACCATTCGCGGGCGTGGCTGAAATTGACAGTGTTTTACCAATAAGGGGCAAAGTAAAGTTTGTTCCGGCAACGAGGGGCAAACTCAAGTTCGTCGTAATTGCGTTGGTCCCGGAAACGGCGGAGAAGGTAGCGGTCACGCCCCCACCGACACCTGTTCCATTGTTGCCCGGAGTCACCGCTGCCTGAAATGTCCACGTCCCATTAAAATTCTGATTCAGGTAATTCAGGATCAAGGAACCGCCTGAAGCCCCTGCCACACTGCCGAGATTTCCGGTCACACGAGTGGTCTGAGGAGAGCCCTCGGTCGGAGTGAACGTGCCTGTGAGGGTGAGGTCTCCATTGGCGGCAACAGTTCCGGTGAGTTGCACGGTGACAACGACGGCGCGGGTGCGGGCGGCGCGACTACTGTTATCGTTGACGGTGAGGGTACCGGTAACGGTGTTGTTGGCAG
Source organism: Chthonomonadaceae bacterium (assembly GCA_014377395.1). GTDB lineage: Bacteria > Armatimonadota > Chthonomonadetes > Chthonomonadales > Chthonomonadaceae > JACMPS01. Next base: position 7,896 of record JACMPS010000447.1, on the reverse strand, counting down.
TGACGATAAGATCGAGTACGCCGGTTTGAGGAGCGGTGAGGGCGACGGTGGAGGTATAGTGACGCGAAGTGGCGGAGATGTTGCTACCGCCATCACCTCCACAGCCGGAAAGGGAAGCAAGACTGCCGATGCTGAGAAAACCCATCAAGACCATCGGGGCAAGACGCAAGCGAGAGATACGAAACATTGAGTGAAACCTCCATCGAATGACAAACTGAAAAGATGATCGGGATCGAGGCAGAGCGGACTGAACAGTTTTGCGCTCAGTCATGTAGGATACGCCTCTCCCACCCTTACAGTATCGGTTGCTTCCGTATCACAGGCGTATCATCTTTGTATCATGTTGCCCCTTCTTTAGCCGTTTCTTTGTTCCAAGTCTGCAAAAAGCACTCAATTTGTTGTTCGATGCCTTCGGTTTGTGCCTCTTTCCACTCCCGCACATAAATTTCTTCGCCCATTTGCTCACGAATAGTCTCCATCAGAGAGACCCTTGCTCCTACCTCGACAAGTTCCAGTGCCAGTCCGATTTCTTCACGCGCTTGCTCGCCGGCAGCAAACAATTTGAGGGATTGTTGACTTTTGCCCAACGTCGCAAGAATGACCGCCAGAATTTCAAGAATGTAGGCGATCCCCACCTTATCCCCAATCTTTCGGCAAAGTCGCAAGCACTCCACGCCCACTTTCATGCCCTCTTCCGGCTTGCCTACTTCATTCAGCAGAGCGGCGATGTTGGTGAGTTGTATCGTCTCACCGACTGCATTGCCTAGTTCTCGGTTCAAGGCGAGGCTTTCTTCATAGAGATATTTTGCTTTTTCCGGATGCCCTGTGTCTTTTTCAACATTTGCGAGATTGCCGATCATCGTAGCACGGATGAGCTTGTTTTTCAGGCTATCCGCTAGCTCAAGACACTCCGCATAGTAGCGGCGAGCGGAAACATAATCGCCTCTGCTTTTTGCCGTGTTTCCCAATCCACCGAGAACCTTGGATGCCGCCAACTTATCTCCGATTTGCCGTGCAAGTTCCAGAGAGCGCAATCCGTAAACCTCCGAACTTTCGAGATCGCCCTGTATTCTTGCCAGGATTTGCGCTGATCTCAGGGTTCCGCTCAGGGCTTGAGGAAATTCCATTACGTCAGGGCGACCTAAAGCAGAGGCTAAACGTTCTCTACCCTCTTGAAAATACCCGCGCGTGTACCAGAATAAATGGAGTCTATCGGTAAAGCGTAAATGTACCTCGGTTTCTTCGGGAGACCTTTCCAGAAAATCAAGCGCGGCACCAAAATTGGCGCGTTCACGCTCCATTTGGCGATACCAGAACACTCCCTCCGCACCTTCCAGAAATTCACGCGCCCTTTCCGCATAGCGGAGAAAGCAAAGGGCGTGACGGCGTGAAAGGTCTTTTTGATCCGGTTCGCTCAGTTGCTCTTCTCCGAATTCGCGCAAAGATTCGAGAAGGCGATAACGCATGGTTTCGCCGCTCTCCTCCAGTTCACTGACCACAAGCGATTGCTCACAGAGTTGCGTGAGAGTCTCCGTAATTTCTTCCCCAAATGGTTCCGTCTCGAAGATTTGTTGCACGACCTCCCCTGTAAACCCACCCCGAAACACGGAAAGCCCACAGAACAAACGCTGTTGCGAGGGGGTAAGAAGCCGATAACTCCAATCAATGGCGGCATGAAGACTTTTGTGACGCGGCATCGAATCGCGTTTGCGGGAGGCGAGACTATCGAATCGCTCTTCCAGTTTTGACAGCATTTGCGCGGAAGTAAGGGTTCCCGCCCATGCCGCCGCCAATTCGATAGCGAGCGGCATTCCCTCCAATTTGCGACAGAGAGCGGAAATACTTTCGGCGTTTTTGTTGCCCATCTGAAAGTCGGGACGAATTGCCTGTGCGCGATCAATAAAGAGGCGAACGGACGAAAACACCGCGAGTTCTTCGATCTCCCCTGCCCCTTCGGGAAAGGGCAGGGGCGTGAGTGGGTAAAGGCGTTCCCCGGTCAGACCGAGCGATTGACGCGAGGTAATCAGGTAGCGCACTGAGGGCAGAGTCTCCATAAGGCGCGTTATTACTCCGCCTTGATTCTCTGCAATTTGTTCGCAATTATCCAGAATAAGCAGAGTCGGGGTGTCACCGAGTGCCGCCCGTACTCGCTTGAGCGGTTCTTCCTCAGAGGCGGGAAGAGAGAGGCTTCGCGCAATTGCCGAGGGGATTTCCTCCGCCGTACTTGCCTCGGCAAGCCCGACGAAACAAACTCCTACTCCGTACAAACGGTGAAGGCGTTGCGCGACCTCGATTGCCATGCGGGTTTTGCCGAAGCCGCCCATTCCCGTAATCGTCAGGATTGGAGAAGCACCCGCTTCGCCCTGCAAGGTAGAAAGAAGCCAACTCGTCAGCGTTTCGATCTCGGAAACTCTTCCAAAGAAACGAGTGGTTTGCAGGGGAAGCCGACACAGGGGTGGTACGCGCTCCTTTCCCTCTTCGCCCAAAGGAAATGGCAAAGGAAATGGCACAGCAAAAGAAGAGGACGTATAAAGAAGAGAAGGAATCGCGAGTGAGTCCTCGGATTTTGATTCAGGGCGAAGTTGGCTTTGAGAGGACGAAAAAGGTTTTGCGGAGGTCGCCCCAGAGGGAGAAAGCAATAAATTCTTGAGTTCCGGCGAGGGAGCCACGCCCAATATTTCCCTTAACCGATTTTCCAATGCTTGGTACTGTCGCATGGCGGCGGAGGCTTGCCCGGAACGCAACAGCAATTCCATGAGACGGGAACAGGGGGTTTCACTAAGAGGGTCTTCCTGCGTGGCGCGTTCGCTGTACTGAATGGCACCTTCGAGATCACCCTGAGTTTCGCAGATCATGGAGGCACGTAGCAGAAGCGTTCCGAAACGACGTTTCAGTCTTTCGCGCTCCCCGATCACCCACGAGGCATGAAAACCAGGCAACAGTTCGCCGCAGTAAAGTGAGGTCGTGCGCTCGACTTTCTGAAGTTGTGCCGCCGGGGACGTTGTGTGATGACTTACCTCGAAAGCCCTATCGAACTCGTGGACATCCAGGAGAAACGAACCTTCGCGCAATCGAACCGAAGCACGGTCTGCTTCAATTACGGAGCCTATCGCACTTTTCGTAGGCGATTCCAACTGGCGGCGCAACGAAGACAGAGCAATGCGAAGTTTGGCACGAGCGGCTTCCGGGTCATCATCTTCCCACAGCAAAGAGGCGAGATCATCCCGCGAATGGGCGCGGTGAGGCGAAGTCAACGCCAGATATGCCAGCAACAAGCCCGTTTGTTGCGTGCGAAATCGGGTGATTTTCGTTTCCGAGTTTCGCACGGTCAAACCACCCAGCAATTCGATCCGCCACGCCTCCAACATTGAGGGTCTTACTCCTGTATTTCTGAAAACAAATTCCTGTAAACAAACGGAAAGTCAACTTGCAAATTTCGTGAAATCAATTGCATAAAGATTCGCGATTGAGAACTAAATGTCCTTCTTCATGTCTGCTAGAGGGAAAAGTGTTAAGTGTTGAGGTTAAGATTATCTTTTCTTCACTTATTTATTCTCTCTCTATGGATCAATCTTTTCTAAACTAGGCGATTGCAAGCAAAAAGAGGTAACTCTTTATCTCAATACTTAAGGCTTAACACTCAATACTTTTCCTTTTGTTTCCAGTAAGCGACAGTCAAAACAGCAACGCCCCCTCTGTTCACCAGACAGAGAGAGCGTAATTGTCTTTTTGGAAGAAAGCAACCCAGTACCCAATTCGCGAACGTCTTAGATCATCGGAAGGTCTCTCCGAATTCTTGAGGGCAACACCGAAAATTTACTTTGGGTTGTCGAAACGATAGCGGCTCACTTTTCCCTCTACCATTACCTTCTTGAACTCGAAGACCACAATGAGAGGCTTTAGAGGCTGATGTTTCAACGAGAAAACCAGTTGAGTACCCGCTTCAACCTTGCCGTTCATGCTCACGGTGGCATGAGTGAGACTACCGGGACTGGCTTCGAAGGTCACTTTTTTTCCCTGCTCCTCAAACACAAATCGAATTCCCGCTTCGCTTGCTTCCACCTCAGTCGGAGGCGGATGTGCGACGCCGTTCACCGACATTTTCCACTTCGAGGTTTCCTGCAGTCCACTCACCAGCCCCGAAATTGCCGACCAGATGCTTTTCCAGTTCATTGCGGTTCCCTCCTTACGTCTGTTAGATACTCAACAATACAGACATAAGTATACATTATTTAAAGAGTAAAGGGGAAGACAAACAAGAAAAAGCAGGTTTACTTTTGAGGTGTGAAAATGATTGCTCTTACTAAACCTTAGGGGAGGAATTGAGATTCATTAACTCACCTTACGCAAAGGGACATAAATTTACCGCTCACCTGTCCTGGAACAGAAAGAGACATAGAGGCACAGAGAAATGCAGGAAGAGGAGAACCGTACGCAAAGACGCGAAGGCGCAGAGAGAAAAGGAAAGTGTTAAGCGGTGAGAAAAACGGGCATCTTTATTGGCTCCCCTCTCCCGGATTTTGGGGGAGGGGTTGGGGGCTTTCCCTTGGCTATCTAATTATAGGGGGGTGCGAAGATGAGGATTCATCCTACCAACACTAAATCCAGTCCGATGTCCAGCGCAATTGCTGAATGAGTTAAGGCTCCCACCGAAATCAAGTCCACTCCGGTACGCGCAATCTCCGAAATCGTAAGTTCGTTGACGCCCCCGCTTGCCTCCGCTTTTGCCCTTCCGCCAATCATCGAAACCGCTTCACGCAATTGATCGAGTGTCATGTTGTCAAGCAAAAGGATGTCCGCTTTGGCGGCGACGGCTTCACTCACCTGCGCCAGCGTGTCACACTCGACGGTAATGGTCATTGTGTGTGGAATGGCTTTTCGGGCGCGTTCGACGGCGGCAGTGATTCCTCCCGATGCGGCGATATGGTTGTCCTTGATCATCACGGCGGAGTCGAGAGCGTAACGGTGATTATGTCCGCCTCCGACCTTGACGGCGTATCTTTCAAGGGGGCGCAGTCCGGGCGTGGTCTTGCGGGTGTCCACGACTCGCACCCCGCTCCCCTCCACCAGTGAAACAAAACGGGCGGTCTTGGTGGCGATCCCCGACAGACGTTGCAAAAAGTTGAGTGCCACTCGTTCCCCGGTCAGCAAACTGCGGGCATCCCCTACAATCTCACAGAGCACGGTTCGGGGAGGAACGTGTGCGCCTTCCTCTACCCTCCGCGTAATTTTTACGGAAGGGTCTACCTGACGGTAAACCTCTTCAACAACAGGGAGTCCGGCAATCACGCCCTCGGTTTTGGCGATCATCGTTGCCGAGGCTTTCGCTTCTTTCGGGACGGTTGAGAGCGTGGTGATGTCCCCTGCACCGAGGTCTTCACGCAGGGCATAGGTCACGATTTCAGCGATGAGCGAGAGATTCATTGCGTTTTTGTCTTCCGATAATCACTTCGCAGGGAGCGCGCTCCAGCAGGGCGTTTGCGAGTGAATAGAACGATTCGTGCGACTCTTCCCCTTCGACGCTGTAGGGCGCACCCAGCACGAGTTGGTCAATTTGCTGAGACTTCAACACCCCTAAGATGCCGTCAAGTGCTTCGCGAACACGCTGAATTTCCTGCACGGGCGTAATTCCCTGTGGTTGAAGTTGCGGGATCGCACGGCGCAACGTTTCCTGTGCCGCTTTTTCCTCTTCCGAAAGCGGCGCATTCAAGGGCAATCCGCGTCCCACTTCGATAAAATAGGCAAGTCGCACCTCAAAGCGATTTACCTTTGCGATTCGTGCCGCAAGACTCGCGCCGTAAGTCAGATCTACGTCGGCAATGAGAGGCACGAGAATACGCCCCACTGTTTTTGTGGCTTCCATTGCCGCCAGCGACTTTTTGCAGTTAAGCGTGTGGAGCGAAGCACGGGCATCCGCTACCGATAGAGCGATCGGTAATTGTGAACGCACACCGGGGATCGTTTTGCAGACGGCGGCGGCATTCTCCGGCAAGTTGGCAACAATGATGCGCGAATGTGCCGCCTCAATGTCTTTCATCGCTTCCAGAAAGGTTTTGCCGCCCTCTCCCGAAACCTCGCCGAGATGCCCACAATCAATGATAATCCCCTGCGGATGCTCTTGAAGCAACAGGTTTGCCGCCGCCTTGATTGTCATCCACTGGTTTTTGTGAAGCGCACCCGAAAGTCGCACTACGTCTTCTTTTGTTTCGATAATCATGAATTCTCGCCTTGAAAATAGTCTTACTGAAGTTAATGATCGGATTAATGATCACTTGATGCACCGTTTTGCGTTCCGGGCGACGCCGTTTCCTCTTCACTTAAAACGTCCTCGCCGGGACGCTCTTCCAATTCCTGCAAATAATACCGTACATTCGCTACCACGATGTCACGCCGTGCCAACAAAGCCAGTTTCAGCAATAATCCGTTATTTCCATGTAAAAGCGCGTGCCATTTCTTCGTGGGGACAAACTCCGGTACGATCACAGTCACAAGATGGTTTCTTCGTTCCAGTTGTACCGCGTCGAGGTACTGCATAATGGGTCCGATCAGCGAACGATACTTTGAGTTGAGGATGACAAGCGGCACATCCTGCCCGTAATATTCCCACTTCTCCCGCATAATCGGGGTGCGCTCCGGTGAAGTTTCGATATGAATGGCGCGGCAATCCGGCGACAGTGATTTCGCATAGGTGAGGGCAGGCATAATCCCTCGGTGAAGCGAAGGCACGAGCAAAAGCACCGTGTTCGTCATCGGAATACTGCTTGGCTGATACCGCTTCATGTTGAGTTGTTGTGCCACACTCAGGTAGTGATTGTGAATCATATTGAACAATAAGTAGAGGACGACAATCAGAACAACAATGATCCATGCCCCCACCGCGAACTTTTCATAAACAATCGTGGCGAGAACAACCAGGGTAGCAACGGCTCCAATACCGTTGATGATCGCTTTTTTTCGCCAGCCACGCTGTTTTTCATGGAACCAGTGAATCACCATGCCTGTCTGCGAAAGAGTAAATGCCAGGAAAACGCCGACCGCATAAAGCGGGATCAGGTTATCCACTTTCCCCTTGAAGCCAATGATCAGCAACCCGGCAAAAATACCGAGAATTCCGATGCCGTTCTTAAAAACAAGGCGGTCTCCGAGATTTGCAAATTGCTTTGGCAAAAATCGGTCTTTCGCCATGATCGAAGCAAGGCGGGGAAAGTCGGCAAAGGCGGTGTTGGCGGCAAGCACGAGGATACCCGCCGTCAGCAGTTGTGTGGTGATGTAAAGGAAAGCGTACTTGCCTTCCTTGCCGAAAGTCGCCCCCGAAATCTGATCAATGACGGAGGCGGCTCCATCAAAGTAAACGATCTTCATCTGCATCGTCGTGATTGAAAGACCCAGGAAGATCGTTCCGAGGATCGCCGCCATAGCAAGAAGAGTCAAAGCCGCATTGCGCGATTTCGGCTCTTTGAAAGCGGGAATCCCGTTTGAGACGGCTTCCACTCCGGTCATCGCCGTACAGCCACTGGAAAAGGCATGAAGCAACAACCCCAGACTTGCCGCTTCGACAAGATGCTTTGTCTTTGCGAATTCAGCCGCGTAGTCGCCCCGAATTTGATTGACTTCACTTAGTTGGGGCACATACCCGAAGTGCGAACCAAACAGATTTACGGCAATAATTACGAGGCATGCCACTACAAATCCATACGTGACGACGGCGAACAAAGCTCCGGACTCCTTGAGACCCCGCAAGTTTGCCAGCGTAAGCATGGCGATACAGAGAATACAAATCGGGACGAGTTGCGCGTTGACATCAAGATGAAACCGACTGAGAATAAAGGGGAGACCGGAGAGGTTCTGGATTCCAGCGGCAACGGAAACGGAAACTGTCAGCACGTAATCAATGAG
>JACMPS010000446.1 GCA_014377395.1 Chthonomonadaceae bacterium | reverse complement strand
TGCGCCTTACTTTGGTTCCGTAGATTGCACCGAATCAAAACGGCACACTTTTGAGATAGGTTCTAAGGGACAAGATAAGCCGTTATGCAAGGGGAGGGCTGGGGTGGGGTTAGAGAGTGTGGTTAACCTCCCCCTTCCATAAGGGGGAGGAACCCGATTAGTGCGCGACATTCATTCCTGCGGCAATGCAGGAATACCTTCCACTCAATACTTAACACTGAACACTTTCCCCCGAAAGAGAGGTTGACATGGACGAGGACGACCCTAAAGATCACGTCATTATTTGCGGCATGGGTCATGTGGGATTTCGCATCGTCGAACTTTTGCATCGGCTTGGGGTGCCGTTCACCGTGATTGCAAAAGCGGTTCGGGACGAGTGGCGTGATGAGATCATCGAGAAAGCCGCCCGGTTTATCGAAGGCGATGCGCGTCAACTCGGAAATCTGGAAAAGGCAGGGATTGCGAAAGCCGCGTCGTTGCTGGCAGTCACGCATAATGACCTGCTCAACATCGAGATTGCCCTCGACACGCAAAAGATCGCCCCTGACCTTCCCGTTGTCGTGCGTATCTTCGATCAGTATCTGGCGGATCGAATGATGCGCGAAACCGGAATCCGCAATGTGTTCAGTCCTGCCCTACTCACGGCTCCTGTCTTTGTTGCGGCGGCACTCGGAGATGAACGTTTGCGGGTGTTCTCGGTGGGCGGATCGCCGCTACATCTGCTTCGCCTTGTCTTCGGGGAAAACTCACCTGCTCTCGGAGAAATGGCGAACGAGTTTTGCGTCAAGCGGGGTCTTGTCATGGTAGCGGTTCACCCTCCCTCGAATGGCGAAGACGTGCCGCTCAAGCAGGGCATGGAGGTAGTGGCACTCGGAAACGAACACACGGAAAGACAACTTCAAGAAGAGGGTCTGCTCTCCGGCAAGCCAAAAGTTGCCTCACTCGAACAATTCAAGGCAAGAATGAAGACCTTGCTTCATCGTCCCCTGCGCCCCTTCAAGACGCTCCGAAAGATCGTTCGTCAGACGCCTCCCGCCCTGCGTATCCCGTTTGTTGGATTGGGAGTTTTGCTTATTTCGAGTGTCGCCGTCTTTCATCGGTTTCACCCGGAAACGCATCGTTGGATCGACGCCGTTTACTTTGTGATTACGATGATCACAACGATTGGCTTTGGAGACATTACCTTTAAAGACACGCCGGACGCCCTTAAAATCTATGGCTGTTTCGTAATGCTGGCAGGCGTGGCTCTTGTGGCGGTGCTGTACGGGATTATCACGGATTATATCGTGACCCTCCGCGTGGATCAAGCGTTGGGTAGAAGACCGACTACGCTGGAAGATCATTGCATCGTGGTGGGATTGGGCGATGTCGGCACACGAGTGGCGGAAGAATTGATCAATATGGGGGTTCCGGTAGTCGGGATCGAGCGTGACGAAGACCGGGAGGCGGTTCCCGGCTTGACCGATCAATTTCAGGTCATTCTCGCTGATGCAAACCGCGACTCGACGTTGGAAAAAGCGAACGTGCGCCGCGCTCGTGCCATTATCGTGACCACTACTGATGACCTCACCAGTCTGAGGATCGCGCATCAGGCGGAACGGATCAACCCGGCTTTGCGTTCCGTCGTTCGTATCTATGACTCGTCCCTCGCCCAGAAACTGAGTGAGGGAATGGGGATCACTCACACGGCGAACCCCGCACAAGCGGCCGCCGCTACGATTGCCGCAGGAGCCTTAAAAGCGGGGGTGGAGTATGGATTTCTCTATCAGGAGCGTCTGCTGATGCTACGCTGGCTAACCCCTTTCGAGGTGAGAAAGCGGGCTTTGATCGGAGAGAAGGTCAGTGCCTTGCGGGGGAAAGGCGAGGCGGTTCTGCTGAAGCGAAAGGGCATGGATCGGGAGGAAGCGACAGTGGCACTCCTGCTCGATGATTTGGTTGAGGAGGGAGATGCCCTGCTTATTCTTGAGGAGTACGACCCACAGGCTTCCGATTGCGTTTCGCCGCGCGCTCTTTTCGGTGCCGTCCTCTAATCGGCTTAGAAGAGAGCAAAGAAGACAGGGAGGACGAAAAGTGAGGTTGACCGCCGCTTAGATCAAGTTTCGTCTGCCTTGCAATGAGTTTGCCTCCGGGATAAAGCGTGGCTTTCAGAAAGGAGCCGCTTCCTCGTCCTTCCGAAGAAAAGACAAAGTTTCCGAGGCTGTAAAAGATTTGCTTTCCGTGATAGGTTTCCGGCAGTTGCATCACATGAGGGTGATGCCCGATGACCATATCCGCTCCTGCATCAATCGCGGCATGAGCGAAACCGCGTTGTCGAGGAGTGCTTCTCTGTGCCATTTCCTGACCTGCATGAAGCGAGACGAGCAGGAAATCCACCTGTTTCCGGGCTCTGGAAACCTCGGCAGTGATCGCTTTTTCGCTTGCCATTGAAAGCGTCGGCTCCGTTTCCGACTCCGAAATCAGGGCAGGGATCAAGCCGAGATAAGCGAGAAACCCAATCTTCATTCCGTTTTTTTCGATGATGACAAGCCGATGCGCTTCCGTCCGATTTCTCCCCGCTCCTACGGTTTTAATTCCGCTTTCTCTTACGGATTGAACGGTGTCTTCCAGTGCATTACGCCCATAATCCCAGGTATGATTGTTTGCAAGAGAGACTATCGTAAAGCCGCTCCGTTTCAGCACACCAACAAGACCCGGATCAGCACGAAAGGTGAACCGCTTTTCAATCGGCGCACCCCGTTTCGAGACGCAACACTCCAGATTTCCAAAGGTGATGTCAGCATTCTGGAGAGTTGATTTCATCCTCGCAAAAGGGAAGTCGGCTCCCTTTTTTCTGATCATTCTTCCCACCGAGTCCGCCAGCAGAATATCTCCAACCGCCACCAGCGTGACCGGGCGAGGGCGTGTCTGAGCGTCAAGCGGAAGCGCAATCAGACAGAGACAGCAAAGGGCTATGGGTTTGTAGTTGAGTAGGGTCATGGTGTTTATGAAAAAGTGTTGAGTGTTAAGTTGTTGTTGGTGTTTTCCTAGAGAAAGACCACCAACAACAATCGCAGGGGCGCAACAAGCAACACCCCTACAACGTTCGTTTTTCGAGGTGGACTTTGCGCTTTTGTAGCCGGGGAATTTATTCCCCCGGACTTACGCTCAGGGAAAAAGGTTTTGATCTCTTGCTAAGAACCTATCTCAAAAGTGTGCCGTTTTGATTCGGTGCAATCTACGGAACCAAAGTAAGGCGCAAGCGAGTTTGACAGACGCGAGATAATTGCTGGATTTACGGTCATAGCGTATCAGGATTGCCCGACAGG
>JACMPS010000445.1 GCA_014377395.1 Chthonomonadaceae bacterium | reverse complement strand
GACTGGAGAGAGCGATTTCAATCTGAATTTTCACGCATTGCCGAGCGGATTTGCCACTATGAGATGCGCGTCTCAACGCACCCCGGTCAGTTTATTCTCCTGAACTCCCCGCGTGAAGACGTGGTGGCGGCTTCCTTTCGTGAACTCGATTATCACGCCGATGTGCTGGATTTAGTCGGGGCGGACTCGACAGGGCGCATCCAGATTCATCTCGGAGGCACTTACGGCGACAAGCCCGCCGCTATTGATCGCTTTGCTGAAACGTTTCCCCTACTCCCGGATAAGGTGCGAAATCGGCTCGTTGTGGAAAACGATGAGCGGCAGTATTCTCTCGCAGATTGCCTTGTCCTCTACGAGAAGATAGGGATTCCTATTTTGTTCGATGCGTTTCATCATCTGCTTTTTAATAACGGCGAATCGTATGCGGAAGCCCTACGCCTTGTCTCCAGAACGTGGGACCCGGTGAAGGACGGCGTTCCCCTTGTGGATTACAGCAATCAGGCGGAGGGCAAGCAAAAAGGAGCGCACACCGACCACATTGATCTAGCGGATTTTCGGCAATTCCTGACGGAAACTCGTGAGTTTGATTTCGATATTATGCTGGAAATCAAGGACAAAGAAACGAGTGCGACGGATGCCGTGAGAGTGGCAAAGGAAATTCGGGACGACATCGAAACGCAGACGCCCTCTTTGCGGGTAAACTCAACGGCATCATGGAAACTCTCAGCAAACAACATTTAATTGAAACCGAAGAACTCGCCGAGCGCATCGCGGACGGGGATAACAGCCTTCGAGTTGTGGATATGCGCGGCTTTGTTCGCACCCGCACCGATGAGACGGGCAAAGTGCAGAGTGCCGATTACCTGGGTGCGAAAACCGACTATGCCGTCTCTCACATTCCCGGTGCGCTTTACTTTGACTGGACAAAAGACCTCATTGACCCGGAAGCCGAAGTTCCGGTGCAAGCCGCAAGCGGAGAGCAGTTCGCGGCACTTCTGGAAGGGGCGGGGATCGGGAACGAGCATACCGTCATCGCTTACGATCATCACCCTGCCTCCCAATTTGCAACGCGGCTGTGGTGGCTGTTTCACCTTTACGGGCATCACCACATCCGGGTATTGAACGGCGGCTGGACAAAGTGGATACGCGAGGCGCGAGAAGTTACCACCGAAACGCCGGTTTATCCAAAGTCTTCTTTTCTTCACCGACTTCAACCGGAGTGGCGAGCGACCGCCGAAGAGGTGCTGTCTCTGCTTCACAAGGACGACGTAACGTTGATTGATGCCCGCGACAGGGCACAGTTTACGGGAGCGATCCGTCGTGCGACTTACGGGGGACGTATTCCCGGTGCGATTCATCTGCCGCGTGAGGCGTTTTTCTCAGAGGAAGGCATGTTTCAGCCCGTTTCGATCCTGCAAGACATTGCCGCCGAACAGAAACTCGACCCGGAAAAGCGCATCGTCGCCTATTGTAATGGGGGCGTGGCGGCAACAACGGTTCTCTTCACACTCTCGATGCTGGGCTACACGAATCTGACAAACTACGACGGCTCCTGGAACGAATGGGGCGAACGAGACGATTTACCGAGGGAGTAAGAAGGGGAGGAGTTTACGTTTCCCCACGCCCAATCGCCCCTCTCACCGTGCGTGAGGACGCTCCCTCTTCTCACTAACCGTAGCGATGCACAGAGAGGAAAAGCGGGTTTAGGTTTAGGGGAGGCAGAGGGGTGTAGGATGCGTGTTAGCCGGGGGGCAAACGGGTAGCACGAAAACGCTACGGGTAGCGACACGGCGAAGCCCCTTTCTCCTGCTCTTCTCCGGCATTGCCCCGACCCCCTCTTTCTTCTTTTCGTCCTCTTATTCGGTCTCGGTAGAGCGTCGGAATGGGGCAACGATACCTCTGCCTTTCTCTCTGGAGAACGAAATTCCGCGTCCATAGGATAACCCTATTGCCAAGCAATTGGGTGAGCGAAGACAAACTCTCTACAGTTTTTGTCCCGCCTCCAAAACCGGGCAAGAAAACAAGACAAGATAGATGCGTTTGTGCAGAGAGGGTTAAAGTGGTTTCGTATCGGAATTACCCTAACTCCTCAGGAGGCACTATGATTACTCTCATTCTTTATGCTCTCATTTCTACAAATTGTATCGGGCGAAACACAGATTTCGTCTTCCTACCGTACTATCGAACTCAACTGGTAGGATCAGAAAAGTCGTTACTCACCCAATGTCTACAGGCGTTTGATGGGGGAGAACCCGGAGCAAGAGCCCTCTCAAAGATATTGCGAGAGCCGGGATCGTTAGTTTCTGAGCGACTTAGAACGCTCGTAAGCAAGTTGCCGTTAAAATCCAGGAAAAGTGCTGCCGTTCATTTTGTTCTCTGTGATCTCGAACGAGATGTGACGCCTCATATCAGGGGGATGACACTCTACTGGGAAGAAAGCCTTAAGATTCTCCAGGCGAAACCAAACTCTTCCGGTGTAACAGGCGATGTGCCAAGATACTTCTACCACCTTTACGTGGAGACAAAAAACCCTCAATTCATTCTTGAACTGCTCCGCTTGAAAACCTATGGATGGACTTCTGGATGGCTGAACGTTCTGAGACTAAGGGTTTTTACTGAATTCCCGGAGGTAACCATAAACTGTTTGTCTAAGGATGAAACGTTATTACCCATCTTCGTCAACGCAATGAAGTACGGACTGAAGGATGATAGAACCAAACAAAACCTTAAACGAGTTCTCCTTGCACGTTCCAAAGACAACATCAACGAAAAGCAAATCCTTGACGGACTCTCAGAATTGACAAGGTAGTGGAATTCGGAAAATCGGCTGACCTCGAAGACAAACGGGGGCGGCACAAGCCTCTACACCTACAACGGCTCAGGACTGAGAACAAGCAAAACGGTGAACGGCGGCACGACGAAAAGCCACCTCACCGACGGCGACCTTCCCGCCTCTGCTCTTCTGGCTGACGGAAGCGCAACCTATGTTCCCGTCGTGTCGGAGAAGCGTAACGAGTTTTTTCCTCTT
>JACMPS010000444.1 GCA_014377395.1 Chthonomonadaceae bacterium | reverse complement strand
TTTTGTCTGGGTCAACATATCGAGGCTGTCTGCAAGGCGTGTGTTGAGCAGAGTCACCATTTGTTCACGAATTTCGGGCGTGAGTTCGTTTTTGGTCGGATTCATCTTACGGGTGGAGCGGGCACTTTTCGGTGCGGATTTGGTTTCTGTTTTCGTCACTTTTCCGGGACCCTCTTTCATTTTCATCGTCTTATCCTTTTGGGGCGTCTACGCGCCCGTCGGCAATGTGCTTGCTCTTCTATCTACGCGAAAAATGGAAGGAAGTTGGCACAGATTAATGCAAGATCAAGAATTGAAGGACGATTACGGATTGGAGAAAGGCAGAGGGTAGGTCAGCTCCTTCGTTCGGTCACGGAGAAAGAGAAGCAACCGTAGAAGAGCGAGCAAATGCCCACAGATCAACAGCAAAACCAGCAACCGTTGAGACACGCCTGAGACGCCCCAACCCACACCGATCACTCCACAAAGCGGCACAATCAAAAAGAAAAAAGCGGTTCCTACCGGGCGAACAAGTGCTTTAAGGGGCAGAGCCTTTTTGATGCGCGAGGGAAGACTGAACGCGGAAAGGGCGCAGAGGAAAAGCAAGGGCGGCACGGCAAGATTGTGGATTGAGGTGGAAATCTCCCCGCGAAGAGGAAAAACGAGGATCACCAGTACATTGATGCCACAAATAAGGAAAAGGAACGCGCAATGTGAGGAGATTTGAGAGATTTGCATCTCTAAGCGAAAGGTAGCGGACGTGAAAAACAAAGCCGCCGCAAGACTAGCAAACCCGGCTTGCATAAGTCCGCCATAGCGTCCCACCGCCATTTCGCTCAGAAAGCCAAAGGTGTCATCAACAAATCCGTAAACTGATTTTTGCAGGGACAGTACATGGACGAGGACGCAGAGGACAAAAAACAGAATTTGTAGCAACACGGCAATAAAGGCGTAAAGTGAAGCACGTTGGAGAAGGAGAGCGTCACGACTCTTCGCGGAGGACATAGGATCAACTTTCCAGTGTCAGGTTATGGCGCATTCGCTCGATATAGGCGGCGTCGTAGGCATTGAGGTTGCCCGCCCTGCGATAATGCTGAAGAGCCTGTTGCTCGTAGCCGAGACGCACATAGGCATCGCCGAGCAAGCTGTGATACGACGCATTTTCCGGGTCGAGTTCGATAGCCTGACGGAACGCATCGGCGGCATCCCGCAGATAGTTGGCTTTTAAGTACGCCATGCCAAGCCGAACATTGTAGTAGGCGTCGTGAGGGGAGAAAAGAGCTGCCTGTTGGAGTTCTGTGATCGCGTGTTGGTGTTCGCCGAGCCGCGAATACAGATCACCGAGCCAGAAGTGATAAAATCCGTCCTGCGGAGCCAGGTCTCGTGCGTTTTCCAGTTCCATGACGGCGTGAGGGGAATCACCGAGTACCGCGTAACAATCGCCTAAACGATAGCGATAAAAGGGGTTTTCGGGGGCGTACTCAACCGCCTTGCGATATTCCATAATCGCATTGTTCAGGCGTCCGAAGCGACGATGCACCTCTGCAGATCGGTAATGCGTCTGTGCCCTTCGCGCACTCACGGCGAGTGCCACCCGGCGAACCGTCAGCGCGTTCCTCTCGGCGGTGGCTTTCTCTGCGTCCGTCGTCGCTTCCGCTTCAGTGGGTTTGCGGCGAGGGGCGCGGCGTTTAGGCTTCACTTCCTGAGCCGTTTCGACCACTGCTTCGGCGTCTAACTCAAGAAGAACAGGGGCTTGATTCTGAGTTTGATCGGCTTTCAACTTATTAGGCTGTGACGCATTTGATTGATTTGATGAATTGGATGGTTCTGTTTTTAGTCTCACCGGTGCAACGCTCCCATTGCATAGCCTCTGATGTTTTTGATTATCGGTAGAAAACGGCTTTCAGATACAAGTTTATTAAACACAAAAAAGGGGCAAAGAGTCAAGGGGTAAGCCGATCTCAGACGTGAAATTAAATGGATTTGTTGCTTTCTCCGAGAAACCGACAGAAGACCGAAAAGAAAACGGAGAGCCACCCACCTTTTTACGATTTTCGCTTGCCTCAGAGCCGTCATACGTGCTATAATACGCGACAGTTTCCGTAAGGAGTGAAATTCTAAACCAATGAAGCGAACCTATCAACCGCACAATCGAAGACATAATCGTGTGCACGGGTTCCGAAAGCGGATGAGTACGACGGATGGACAAAATGTCCTCAAGCGTCGCCGTTTTAAGGGACGCCTTCTGCTCACCAAATAGGCTTTTTGTAAAGAACGCAGTTTGCACAATTTTACAAGACACAGCCTACAAATCGAGCGGATGATCCAAGCCGACAAAAGGAAAGATCGAACAGGCGCGAAAGGGAAACCTGACGCGCCTTCTTTCCGTAAAGAACTCAGACGCTTTCCCAAATCCGAGATGTTCATTGCGGAACCCCAATTATGCTACCCGCCCTGAACCGCCTCCGAAAAAACCGGGATTTTCGCACCGCCTACGCGAAAGGACGCTCTCACGTTCACCCACTCGCCGTGCTCTACATTTTAAAGCGTCGTCAAACCGAAGACCGCCTCGGCAAGCCCGTCACGGGGATACGAATCGGGTTTGTCGTGAGTAAAAAGCAGGGAAAAGCCGTCGTTAGAAACCGAATCAAGCGACGCCTTCGAGAAGCCATTCGACAGGGGAAAACCCTCGGAGTGACTTCCAATCTCGACCTTATCTTTGTAGGGAGATCAGGTCTGAAAGATGCCTCCTGGAGTGAGATACAAACGGCGATTGACGATTTATTGCAACGCGGAGGACTGAAGGAGGCACGAGGTGCATCACCTGACACGAATTCCCCGTAACGTATTGCTCCTTGCGATCCGTATCTATAAAGCGACCTCTCGCGTTCGCCCCAGAGTTTGCCGTTATGAGCCGACCTGTTCACAATATGCCGCCGACTGTATCGAAAAGCACGGCGCAATCTGCGGCTTTGCTCTTGCCGTCAGAAGAATTGTTCGCTGTAATCCGCTCAGTCAGGGCGGATACGACCCTGCACCCTAGTAGGGAGTAAGGAGTAGGGACTAGGGAGTAGGAAAACAGTCAATCCTAACCCCTGGTCCTTAATCCCTAATCCCTCTTTTGAGGAAGTGATTAATCTTGAAAGCCTTCAGCCGTTCGATTCTGTTTCTCGTGTTCGCCGCCCTCACGCTTTTCGTTGCGGGATGCGCTCCGCTCCAAAAATATGATGTTGCGAGTGACCCCGCACCCCGCTTTGCCAAAGCTAAATCTCTGGAGGTTGCAACCCCCATTCTCGCAATGGACGAGTACCAGAAGATCAGAACCGAGTACGGAAACCCGAACTCGAAAGATGATGCAGAAGCGAAAAAGTACCGTGAAGTGGCAGGAAAGGCTCTGCTCGATGCGTCTCTTTTCGGATTTGAGACAATTGATCTCACCCACAACACCACTGTTGGATTGAACCCCGTTGACAAAGCGGCACGGGAAGATATTCAGTTCAAGGTAGGTGATCGCGCTCACCAAGCGATCAAGGAGTTGCTCGATCACTTCTCGGATACCGATGCGGCAAAAAGGGCACTTGAACCGAAATGGGGCGACACAAAAGACAGACCTCTGCGTGAAGCAATGGAAGTTCGCCTGGATACGCGCAATGCACAACTCGCCAAATACAAAATTATTGCCGGGATCGTTCGTGCAACCGGCTCAATCCCTGCGGTCAGCTACTGGCTTGCTCTTGTGATTATCGCGGTGGTGGTGAAGGGTGCAACCATGCCCCTGACCCTTAAAATGTACAAATCTCAGCGTGAGATGCAGAAGATTCAGCCGCTCCTTAAAGAGATCCAGGCAAAGTATAAAGATGACCGCGTCAAACTCAACGAAGTCTTGATGGCAACTTACAAAGAGCATAAGGTGAACCCCTTTGCTTCTTGTTTCCCGATGCTGATTCAGTTGCCGTTCCTCTATCTCGTGTATGATATGATTCGGCAGTACGAATTCCACTTTGCGAATGGTCATTTTCTGTGGATTAGCCCCGGTCTCGGTGGTGCGACGCATGGAACGCTCGGCGGCAACCTCGCGCAGTTCGATCTGGCTTTGCTGATTCTGTATTGTGCCTCCAATTATTTCACCATGCGCCTGACTCCGCCCTCCGATCCGCAGGCGGCGGCATCACAGAAACAAATGTCCATTATGATGACATTCGTGATGTTCTTCATGTTCATGCAATACAAATGGTCTTCGGCGTTTACGCTCTACTGGCTGATTCTTAACATCATCTCGACAGCGCAACAGTATCACTATATTTACAAGCCGAACAAAATCAAATTTAGCGATGCCGCTTCTCTTTCCGGGGACGGTACGGCAACGGCTCCTGCCCCTGCTTTCCGGGATAAGCCGACCGCCCCTCGCACCAATCCGTCTTCGGGAGGCGTGACAAAGCCCTCTCAGAGTAACCTCGCGACGCCGCGTCCTGTCTCCTCCGGGAATACTGCGGGACGACCCCGTGCGAAGGGTAAAGGAAAAAAGAAGTAGGAAACCGTGCCATTTTTGTAGAATGGTATTTGTAGAATAAAGAAGAGGGAAAGGGGAAGCGTGACGTTTCCCCTTCTCTGTTTTTCTATCCATTCCTACTGTCTGTAGATTGATTCCGGTGATCAAAGGAGAGACCATGAGCGAAACCGAGACGGACGTAATGCCGATAACGGCAACCGATACTGCGGGTGAAGGCACAGACCCCGCCAACATGAAGCCGGAGGTGCAGGAAGCCCTGACCTTAATGACCGAAGTTTGTGAGGCGATTGGAGGAGGGATTTATCCTGAGATCACTTCGCTGAAAGGTGATTATCTGACGGTTGACCTTGCGGGGGGAGACACCGCCGAAACCTGGGGAAAAGCCGGACGTTCCCTTGATGCCCTTCAATTCCTTTGTAATCTTTTGCTGGCGCGACGCATCCAGAGTCACCTGCGCCTTTCTCTTGACGCCGACAACTACCGGGAACGGCGCACCGAAGCCTTGACGGAGAAAGCCCGTGAGATCGCACAACTCGTTAAGGACGGCGATGAGGAAGCCGTTATGGAGGCTCTGCCTGCACATGAGCGGCGCATTGTTCACGCCGCCTTGATGGGCGATGAGGAAATCGAGACCTATAGCGAGGGTGAAGAACCGAATCGTCGGATTGTCATCGCTCCCAAACGGAACCGATAAAAATAACGGAAAATTTTATGTGGACTGCACCTATTTTTTAGTGAGAACTGTCGTATAATAAGGTGTGAGTGAGTTGCTTATCATGGGGGTGATTGGAGTCGACCTGGTAAGTTGCATTCTTCGTTGCAAGCCGAGGTGCCGAAGGCCTCGTTAAAATCGGCAAAAACAATACACGCGAACACTCAAAACTACGCGCTCGCAGCCTAAGGGCTTCGACGTCCGCCTGATCCTTTCCGACCGGATCAGCCTCGGGCGACACTTATGTCGGATTGCCTCGTCGGGTTTGACTAACACCTGATCTGGGACTCCCAAGTTAATCTAGCGATTCTCTAGTTTGGTCACCGAGACCGGAGAACGCAAAAAATATCGGGGACTACGCTTGTAGACGCGCTGGGTGTGCTATTGGGAACGAGAGTTCGAGTCTCTCCACCTCCACCAATTAAAGACGGGGTTGCCGATTGAGCGGCAACCCCGTCTTGTTTTTTGTTCTGAACGTGAAGCCTGTGGGTCAATACTTGCTTCTTTTACTAACGTTCGCTTACAAAACGAGAATTTTGTAGCGTACATTCATTCCAGGTTTAACTCCATCCAAACCAGTTCGTACCGCCCAATGAAGGACATCCCTCTTTCACGAAAACCCAGACTCGTATAGAGTTGCCGAGCAAGAAGTTGGGGCGTAGTCGTGTTGACGACCAGAATTTTGTAGCCATGCTCAATAGACCAGGTAATCACACGCTCACACAACTGCCTTCCCAACCCCTGACGACGCTACTCCGGTGCCAGCCGGAACCGACGGAGTTCCACTATGGAGGAGCAATCTTCCCACTCTTGCCCCAGGGAATGGGACAAGCCGATTACTTCTCCGTAACGAAAAGTCTGCACCCCCACGATGCCCAGTAGGGAATCCCCTTCTTCCGGTATCGCTACCCATAAGGCGTCCATTTCGGGAAAAGAATCGGTTTTGGAGGGGGCGAGACGCGGAGCCGACACCGGCAACGGGAGCCAGCGGGGGTCGTTTAGCCTCTCGGCTATAAGGGCACGCGCATACATTGGCTCGAGTTGAAGTTCCTCTTCCGGGCGATAGGGCTTTATCCGGGCTTCTAAGGCTTCTACAGGGGAACGATCTTCCTAACAAGCCGGACGAACCTGAATCTTGTGCATGAAGTCGTTTCCTTTCCTGACATATCCCCGGTATGCCCAACGGTCAAGGGTTCCTCTCAAAAGGCAACCCTGAGACCTTCTCCTTAAAATCTGATCTTGCCTATCCTTTGAGAAACAGAGAGAGTCCTGCAAACCAGTGTGCAGGACTTTGTGATGGGACAGGGGCGATGTCAGGTCATCACCCTTGCCGTAAGCCCCGTTTCAGAAAGGAGCGTCCCAGAAAGAGACCTCCCAGAGCGAAAAGAAGCAGGGTTCCAGAGTTCCATTCGGGCGTCAGTCCAACCGCAGTGACAGGAGGATTGGGTTCCGTACCGGGAGTTGTAGGAACACCGGAACCGGGCTGGGTTCCGCCTCCACCACTTTCAGACTGACGTGTTCCTCCTGAAATCCAATTGCCCAGTGCCGTCAGTCCGGCAACAATCAAACCACCTTTGGTAAGCGACGAAAGCAGAGCATTGCCCACGCCAATCTTCGGCAAGGCGTTCAGCGGCATGACTTCCCGATCTACGACGAAATCCGAAAAATCCTCGCTCGGAAAAGTGGTAAGTGCCAAATCCGGCGGCGAAGAGGGTGGGGCGGTCGTGCCAAGAGAAGCCCCGGCGTGAGAGGTCGTGAATTCATCGGTAGGCGGCGGGACAGTTTCAATCTTTTGCACGGGTTCCGGCGTGTCCTCGGCTTCAAGCGGCTTTGTGTTTTTGACCGTGGCTCCACTCAAGTCGCTTCGCATCGGGTTGCCACACGCTTTGACCAGTACCGGGGTTCCGTCCGGCATCACGAACACAAGTGTCCCCGATTTGACGGTTCGCAAACGATAGCCCAACACCTCGCCGGGGCGCACATAATAAATCTTGAACACTTTGTCGGCAGGGAGTTTTGTGAGGCGTAGTTCACCCATTGCCGCATTGATTTGTTGAGGTGGCATATGAAACACACGCTGAAACCGCTCTCTGACTTCGCGTCTTGCATTAAGTTGTGTGACGATTTCCGATGCGTTTTTCACGGGCTTTTGCAGGTATGAGCCACGTGGCATTCGCTGAGCCTCTGCCATCCGTTCTGCCCCTCCACCTATCACCGCAAAACAGATCGCGGCAACAAACCCATACTTCAAAAGAAAAAATTTCATAACGTTTGTAGTTCCATAGCACGGATTTCTCGTC
The DNA here is from genome assembly GCA_014377395.1 of Chthonomonadaceae bacterium. GTDB lineage: Bacteria > Armatimonadota > Chthonomonadetes > Chthonomonadales > Chthonomonadaceae > JACMPS01. The sequence continues at coordinate 9,572 of JACMPS010000444.1, read as the reverse complement.
ACGAGTTTACGGTAGCAAAATTTTTTTGACAATCACTTTGCTTTTCGTTTTCGGCAAAGAGCAGTTCAATTCACTTTTAGATCGAAAAACCGGTTGAGTTTGTTCCTCTGAACTCTTCGATAGCATAGGACAAGATACGATAATAGTGGCTACCCACGTCAGTCCAAGAGCATCCTGAAACGGAATCCCGTAAAAGTTCCGGGTTCCATTCTCGCTCTAACGCTCGGCAAAGGGAGGCTGAAAGGGCTTGCGGATTTCCGGCTACCGTGAGTTCGCCCTGCGTTTCATTCAGAATTTCAGGAACGCCTCCAACTCGCGAAGCCACCACAGGCACCCCCGAAGAGAGGGCTTCCAGCACGACATTGGGACAGCCTTCCCGCAAACTCGGCAAACAAAACAGGTCCGCCGCACTCATCCAGAGCGGAATTTCCTCGTGAGAGCGTCTGCCGTGAAATTCCACTTTCCCGGTCAACCCCATTTCTTCTACGATCTCTCGCAAACGTGGTTGGAGGTTGCCGCTTCCCACCAGACTCAATCTCAGATTTTTTTTGTGTGAGAGGAGCAGAGAGAAGGCTTTCACCAAGACATCGACTCCCTTTTCTTCTACAAAGTTGCCGACATACACAATCCTCTGAGGCTCAGGATCGAGATCGAGGCACACTCTCGCGTCCTCTTTCTCTCTAATGCAGAATTCGTGCCGATCTACACCATTGTGCTGAACGACGATTTTGGGGGGCGCAATTCCCATTTCGACTATTTTCGTCTTGAGTGCGCCACTCACCGAAATAATCCTTGCTGAAGCCTCTAATGTTGCCCTGATCTGCGGAGTCAAGCGGGGATAAGTCGTGAGGGCGTTGATGTCGCTCCCCAGCACATTGGTGACAAGCGGAACCCTAAAAAATCGGGCGAAATGGGCGGCGGCGGCGGCGTCGGGATAAGCCCAAGAAGCAAGAATAGCCTCAAACGGAAAGGAGGAGTGAAGTTTGATCAACTCATGTTTTAATGAAAGGTACATACCTCGTGCGTGCCATGTGTGCAAACCCGGCACCGACCAATAAGTGGGAAAACTTGCATGAAGTCCCGTAAAATTTTCTTTCAGCCCAAAAAACCAGCGGTCAGGGTCTTCTCGTTGTGACCACCAGGGCAGGGGGGAGACCACGCGCACATCACAATGTTCCGCGATTGCCCCGAAGACGTGTCGGTTGAACACCCCCCGCGTAGGTGTTTTAGAGGAGGGATACAGGTTGGAAAAAAGAAGCACTTTTGTCATGGAATTTATAGATTAGAGAGCAGCTGCGAGTAAAGCACACTATAATCCTGGCTCATGCGCTCAAAGGAAAAGTCTGCTTCAACCCGATTTTTCGCTACATTTCCAAGACGTGAACGCAGTGTTTTATTAGTGAGAAGACAGGTAAGTGCCTTTGCCAGAGCCGCTTCGTTGCGTGGTGCCACAAGTAATCCATCTTTCTCATTCTGGATAATTTCGGGGACGCCACCTACGTTTGTCGAGATCAAGGGCAAGCCGTGCGACATCGCCTCCAGAACCGATAATGGTAATCCTTCCGAGTAAGAAGGCAAAACAAAAAAGTCCGACGCCGCCAGCAAATCCGGTACATCGTTGCGAAAACCGAGAAACCGTACCCGATCTTCCGCTATTCCGAGTGAACGTGCCAGGGCTTCCCATTCGCCCCGTTTGTCCCCGTCTCCCGCGAAACAAAACGTGAAATCAGGCAGAGAATCAGAAAGAAGCGAGAGGGCTTTCAGCAGAGTTTCGTGACCCTTCAGGGCGTCCATACGGGCGACGACCATACCGAGAAGTCTGACTTCCGCGATGCCGAGTTCTTTTCGGACATCCTCCCGCGTCCTTTGTGGCTCTGAAAACTGTACGCCATTTAAGATCACCTGAATCGGCTTTCCCGCTTCCTTCCAATCCTCCGCGACAAACTGTGAAACCGCAACAATCGCATCGGTTTGCTTCCACAGTGCGGGTGTCGGGGAGCGCGAGTCGTTTTTGCCGCGTCCATGTAACGTCAGCACAATGGGCGCGTGAGAAGAGCGTTTGCCAAGCAGGGCATAATTGAGGACAGGCGTGTTGTGGGCGTGAATAATGTCCGGGGCGAGTGACCGAAACCGCGTCACTCCTGAAATAACTCGCTTCAGTTTCCCTCCTGAAATCAATGTCACCGGGACTTTGAGCCGCTCCGCCTCCGCCCGCAAATGTCCGTCTTTCAGGGTGATGATTTGTGCATCTTGTCCGTTTACTCGCTGAAAATGTGCCATTCGCAGGGCAAATTGTTCCAGCCCCCCGACTTGAAGGCTGCTGATCAGATGCAAAATGCGGCAAGACTGTGGCCGTTCAGGGCTTTTCATCAGGGTGCCTCTCCGGCTGAGGGCGGAATCATTGCGGGTCTCGGCGCACGATTTCCCGCATCCGGTGTCGGGGCAGGTGATCTCCACCCGGCAATTACAACCGTAGGAAAAGGTTGATCCGGCGAGATCGAAGTGAAGCCTTCCAGAGCGTTGAGGAGCGGTTGTTCTTTGCCGGAAATGACGAAGGGGCGCGGCGGGGTGCCTCCCGTTCGCTTTGTTTCTGCCGCCACCAATGTCCACCGATACAGCACATCATAAACGTATTGCCATGTTGACGAGTAGGAGCGCGACTGCTCAGTGAGGAAAAGCCAGCGCACTTCCGGGAAACGCTTGCGAATATCACTGACTCGATTGTCCGAATTGGGAAGCCAGATCGAAGGGCGATCCGTGTACCACGCCGTAATCCAGGGTTGATCGGAGAGAATGGCAACGTTCTGCGGAATGACCTCGTGAAGCCCTTTTGCCGCTACCGTTGACCGAAGTGGAGGAGTATGCTCCGTGAAGAAAAGATCGGTGACAAGCGGACACAGCAAAAGAAACAAAAAGAAAGGGTTGAGCAGACGTTTTGCCGCCGGGGTGAGTTCGGAACCCTCTACCATTTGCAGGAAATATCCCACGCTGAACACCAGCATTGAGGGGACGAGCGAGACGAAAAGGGGCATCTGCACGGTGAAGAGAAGAGTTCCGAACGCGACTCCGCCGAGGCAAAGCAACGTGACCGCTCGAACCGCCGATACCGACTCACGCTTAAAGGGATACAAGAGTGACGGCACGAAGAACAGCAAAAGCCAGCCAATACTGAGCTGCGGAAACACCTGAATGATCTGGTTTGAGCCGGAAATGAGTTTCCTCATCACGGCGTTCAGGATACCGCCGCCGGGGATAAACTCGTCCGGCAACATTCGGTAGGCGGAGGAGCCAGGGTACGCTGAGGTGTTCATCCAGATTTCAGACGCCCTCGTTCCGAAAAGTGCGTTTCCGGCAACGATTTGATTTCGGAGCATCCAGGGAAGCATCAAGCCCAGAAGCGGAGCCAGAAACAAAAAGAGGGCGGTGCCTCGAAAGTCAGGGCAAAGCCAGAGAACGGCGAGTAGCACTAACGGCGAAATCCACAGGAAAATAGGATCGGTGAGGTACAGAAGTCCGCACAGTGCTCCGGTGAGGAGTAGGGTGGCACGAGGCACCCCCTCTGAACGGTTTTTTTCACGATAGGCGGTTTGCGCGAGTTCGTAAAGGGACAGAAAAAGACACGCCATTAAAAAAGTAAAAAGAGTGATGTGCAACCCCGATGCCGCATACTCCAGATCGAGTGCGTTGACTGCAAAGATTCCTGCGGCGATGATTGCGACACGGGGGTTGAAAATGCGGTGTCCCAAAAGATAAACCAGCGGAACCGTGAGAACGTAAAACAGCCCTGAAACGATTGCCACCACTGAGTCTTTTGCTCCTGAAGCACCGAAGGCGAGTGCCAGCAAAAGAGGGTAGAGGGGCCCATGAGTCGTATCAGGGATGTGTTGCGGGGAAGAATCGGCGACAAGTGCCAACGGACGCACGATGTATGTGGTGAAACCACGTCCCTCCGCAAGATTACGTCCGATCTGGGCGAAATCCAGCGCGTCGGCATTGGTGAGACCCGGAAACATAAGTCGGTAGTAAACCGCAAACAGAAGCAACGCCCCTAAAATCAGTCCCCCGAAGATCAGGGGATTGATCATTTCTGTTTCGGAGATCTCTGCAATCCGATTTTTTGTTTGAGGTATGGCTTTTATCGTCAAAGTGGGCTTCCCTGCCAGCTATCCTTTAGATTTGATTCATCTCTAAAATCTTTAGAACCGATTCTTAGACCTAATTCAACTAACTCTCAATTGTCGGCAGAAAAGCCGGGATTTCGCACGTCCGTAGACGTAGGGGCGAAAAACCCGGCTCATGTTGTTGCTTTCAGACTTTCGGAGAAAACGGAAACAAAACTAAGCGATGAATTTCCTTCGTGCGAGGGGAGCCAGTGCCAGCAACCCGAAAACGAAAAGAGTCATACTTTTCCCTTCCGGCACATAACTGACGCCTGAAACAAAACCGCCTCCCGCGCCCCCGCCATTAAAACCGTTGTTGGAGCCGCTGTAGCCAGCCGCCGCCGGGTTCATGGAGGGAAGAGAGGTCAACTGTGAATTGCCGAATCCGTCGCCTTTTGAGCCTGAATAACTGGAGAGCGAACCACTAATCGGGGCGATGAAATCATGGTGGAAAACGTTGTCATCGAGTGCAAACGCAACAGAAACGGGGGCTTTCTTGCCATCCGAAACATTGATCACGATTTTTGAGCCTGCCGGAGCGGAAACCGCAACTGCCGCCACGCTTTCGAGATCGGCAAGAGCAATACCAAAAATGTTCAGGTCGAAACTATCGCCGTTGAGCGCGAGTGAGCCGAAATCCGCGTTCGCTTCACCTTCAGAGTGAGTGTAATTTCTACCGGAAGTACCACGCTCCGAAGTTGCACCGTCGCCCATCATTTGAGTGGAGTAGGCGGAACCGGGCTGTGCCATGCCTGCCAGCACACTGGAGGGAATCAGCATCGAGACGCGCCCGTTTTTCCCTGCAACTCGCATGATTCCGGTGGTTGGATCAAGGTTGCCGCCATAAATCATGTAGTAGTTGCGCCCGTGTTCCTGCGACTCCGAATAATACTTTGAGAGCAGGTCTTCCTGAGCGGGCATTGAGCGATTGACGGACTGCATGAAGTTTGCGGACATCAAACCCAAAAGCGAGGACTCAGTTTTAATTCCATAAAGGGCAAAATCGGTGATGCCTTCGCCGCCGTCTCCGTTTGTCGAGGCGTTTCTGGAGGGCAAACGAGGAACCACGTAGTAGAGGGCTTTGTTGGCGAAAAGCGGCGCGTTTGTGGAAGCGGAAGCACTGTAAACCGATCTTATCGAAGAAGAGGTTCCTGGTTCCTCGGAAGCCAGACTGAACGAGGCGAACGCGGAGGTGCGGCTCTCTCCACGTACATTCAAGGCTCCGTTTCCATTACGGAAAGAGCCGTCCGTTTGCGCGACAGCAGGAACAAGAAGAGCAGTTCCCAGAGCAATCGTAAAAAAGTAGGAAGTATTAGAGCGTTTCATCATTTGTCCATTTTTGAGCAACCGCAGAAGAAAAGGGAGTCAAGACGCGGCAACACTTAATAGTTGCCCGCCCAGTGTATTCAGTGCAAGATTTGTGCCGGAAATTTTGGTTGGATTGGGAAAAGAGGGCAAACGGTGTCTGAATTTGCTTTTGCAGGAGAGGAAAGAGGAGACGGGGAGACAAAAGTTTTTTCATTTCCCCGTAAGTTTACTTAAGTTGAATAGCCTCTTCTATCGTTGTTGATCATTTTTAAGAGTGCAGAATCCATTACCTGCTCGATGAGTGTTCGGTTGCATTATCGGTTGCATCAGAAGTTGGATAAACTGAGAGCATGGGTGCATCCAGCCAGGTTCGTGTCACCCTTATCTTCGAGCAACGCAATCGTCTCCGTCATTCGACTTTCTGCGGCGTTCCTCCTGTCCGCACTCTGAGGCGGGCTTGCCCTCTCATCTGTCCTCGTACGAAAGCGTTTGCCGAGCGATCAACTCGACAAACGTTTTTCGCTCGGTTGTAGACTGTAGGGCATAGCCGCTTATGCTTTGCGCCGCCGACACCTCAGTTCAGCGAGAAATCGGAATTTCGTGGTATGCGCCTGGAACTGCGGCATCAATCACGGCTTGAATTGCAGACAGAGTTCGCTGAATGCGTGGCCATGAGGTTGACATTAAAACCACAATGGCGATTTGTCGCGTGGCAAGGTTCTGTTGGTAACGCAGGTTGCGGTCAGTAGTAACAAGCAATTCGTAGCCGTCGCGTTCGGCTTCCGTCAGCAAATCGCCGTTAGACAGTGCCGACCAACCGCGCTCATGAGCCGTATCCACTTGATGTGCGGTAAGATGGCGGCGCAAGGGAACCGGTGTCCCTTGATCAAAGAGAATTTTCATGCCCGCGCTATCTCATTGAGAGAAGTTAGTTCATAATCCAAGAGCATTTCGATCTGCTGGCGCGTAACGCCCGGAAACCATTCAACAAACTCATCAATCGTCGCGCCATCTTTGAGGTTCTCGAACAACGCGGAGACCGGAATGCGCGTCCCATGAAACACCCAATCGCCGCTAACTTTTCCCTCGTTCCGCTCGATGACTGCCAATAATCCTGTGTTCGACATTGCCGTTTCCTCCACGCTCATTCTACCACACCATGCTCCCGTTAGACCTCCCCCGACCCGCCTACTGCGTCGCGCCCTGCCGATTACCACTTTCTCGCCAACTCACACAAAAAGTGTCTGCCGATTCGTGGATCGGCAGACACTTTTCTCTCGTTTTGAGATTATTGAGGCAGTCATGATTGTTCTAAACATAGTCCTGTGCTATTCCACGATTTGCCTGAATGTTAAATTAATTCGCGGTGCAACTAACAATTTAGTTTTCCGAACTCCTTTGAGGGAGATGTGACTTAAAGTGGCAATGTACTGATCACCATATCACAAACCCGTAACAAATTGCAATCCTAACGAGAGACGGTTTTGCGATAAATCGAAGGTTCCTCGTCAAAGCCACGAAACTGACTTGTTTTCGGTTAGTTCTCTCTCTTCCATTTCCTCATAATCTCTTTGCAAAAATCTTCTGAACGCCGCTGTCTACTATTTTTCCTCGTCCACGTATGATAGAATGTTGTCTGTACTCCGATACCTTTCTCGCAGGATTCTCGCTTCCAAAAGGAGAGACTTTTGCGACAGGACTGATCATGAGTAAACATTAAAAAACGGGTCTGAGCAAAGAGAAGACGACGAGAACGAGGATGATAATGAAGGCGAACACGAAGAAAAACAAACCTGAAATCGAAACAAACGACGAAGAAGAGGCAACGCTACAACGGCTGGAAACAAGCCTCGCCGTCGTGAGCGATGAGCGGCACAGTTCCCGCGACTGGATCAAAATTCGGGGAGCCAGACAAAACAACCTCAAAAACGTTTCCCTCGATATTCCCCGTGACAAACTCGTGGTGATCACAGGGTTGAGCGGTTCCGGGAAGTCTTCGCTTGCCTTCGATACACTTTATGCCGAGGGGCAACGCCGCTATGTCGAGTCGCTTTCCGCCTATGCGCGTCAGTTTCTCGGACAGCACGACAAGCCCGATGTGGATCAGATCGAGGGGCTGTCTCCTGCCGTTGCGATTGATCAGAAAGCCACCTCTAAAAACCCCCGTTCCACCGTCGGGACCGTCACCGAGATTTACGATTACTTGCGCCTGATGTACGCTCGTGTCGGGATCCCGCATGATCCGCGCACGGGGAAACCGATGATCAAGCAATCCATTGAGGAAATGGTGGATCGGATTCTGGCGTTGCCGGAAGGGATACGTTTTCTCATCTTGTCTCCGGTGGTGCGTGGGCGCAAAGGCGAGTACAAAAAAGAACTGGAAGACATTCTCAAAGAGGGGTTTGTTCGCGCCCGCATTGACGGCGAAATGGTGGACTTGAGCGAAGAAATCCCTACGCTCGAACGCTACAAGCAACACACAATTGAACTTGTGATTGACCGTTTGGTGATGAAGCCCGACCTGCGGGGGCGTGTGGCGGAGGGATTGGAGCAAGCCCTGAAACGCGCAAAGGGGGTTGCCGTCATCTCGGTGATGGCGCAGGGCGAACATCCCGCACAGGAAATCACGTTCTCCGAGAACTTTCAGGCAACGGAAGGCGACTTTAACTTCGAGGAGATCGAGCCACGTCTTTTCTCGTTTAACTCGCCTTTCGGGGCTTGCCCGGAGTGTCATGGTCTCGGCACAAAGACGGAGTTTGACCCTAATTTGATTGTCCCCAACAAAAACATGAGTATCGGGGAGGGGGCAATTAAATACTTCGTTTACAAAAGCGGCAAGGACATTATGAGTGATTCGCGCACCGCACTATTTGCGGGAGTTGCGGAAAAACTCGGCTTTGAGATGACGACTCCGATCAAGGATTTGGAACCTAAGCAGTACGACGCTCTGATGTACGGCATCAAAGGGAATGTCACCGTGACGTTTCGGAATAAGTGGGGACGCACACGGCATTTCGATCAGGAGTTTGCGGGGGTGTCGCAGATTATGGATCGGGCGTACAAGGAGACGACTTCCAACTACGTGAAGGAAGACCTCGAACAGTACATGAGTGCGCGTCCCTGCCCGGATTGTAAGGGGCAACGTCTCAAGAAAGAGGCTTTGTGTGTGCTGGTGAGTGGCAAGACGATTTCGGAGTTGTGTGCGATGTCGCTGGCGAAGTCAGCACAGTTTTTCGAGGAGATTCGGTTTAATGCAAAGCAGGAAGTGATTGCGCGTCAGGTAACAAAGGAGATCAAAACGCGGCTTGGCTTCCTGAATAATGTGGGGCTGGGTTATCTGACGCTAGATCGTGCGGCGGCGACGCTGGCGGGGGGGGAAGCGCAACGGATTCGGCTTGCCACACAGATCGGTTCAGGGCTGATGGGAGTGCTTTATATTCTGGATGAGCCTTCGATTGGGCTGCATCAGCGGGACAACTCGCGTTTGATTGAGACACTGGAGCGATTGCGGGAGCTCGGAAACACGATCCTGGTGGTGGAGCATGACGAAGAAACGATGGAAGCCGCCGACTGGCTGATTGATGTGGGCCCCGGTGCGGGGGAGCATGGCGGGCATATCGTGGCGCAGGGAACGGTGGCGGAGGTGAAGGCGAACCCGGAGAGCATCACGGGGCAGTATCTGTCGGGGGCACGTCAAATTGAGGTGCCTTCGGTGCGTCGAGAGCCGAGTGAGCGTTGGCTTGAGCTGATCGGGGCAAGGCAGAACAATCTCAAGAACGTCACGCTTAGAATTCCGCTCGGCTTGCTGGTGGCGATCACGGGGGTGTCGGGTTCGGGGAAGAGTACGCTGATCCAGGAGACGCTCTACCCGCTCCTTAACCATTATCTGTATCGCACCAACACGGTGTCGGGGGCGCACGACGAAATCCGGGGCATGGAGCATCTGGATAAGATGGTGGACATCGATCAGTCTCCGATTGGACGGACGCCGCGCTCGAACCCGGCGACTTATACGGGGGTGTTCGATCTGATTCGTGATCTGTTCTCGAAAACGCAGGACGCACGGGTACGGGGGTATCAACAGGGTCGGTTTTCGTTTAACGT
>JACMPS010000443.1 GCA_014377395.1 Chthonomonadaceae bacterium | reverse complement strand
CGTTGTTCAGGGTCAAATGCTCCAAGATCAATGAGGTGTTCGTATTCCTTGCGCGTCCAGAGTTTGGGGCGTGGCATTGCAGAAGTGACCGATTGAGACGGGGCAATCGCGGTTGACATAATTTTCCTAACCCTTCCTTTCCTAGTTTTTGTTCAAGGCAGTAAATCCTTGACGGCGATACTTTGTCAGTTGAGGAGGACGCTCTGCGCTTCACGCTCTGCTTCCTGATGGCTTTCTCGCTCGAAATCCTCTACGCTCACGGGCGAATGAGCGTATTTGCCGTAAGCCCGTAAGGTTCGTTGTCTGCCCTCAATGGGCAGTTGTGCGATGAAGTCACGTAAGAGCGCGTCCACATCCGAACCGTTTTTTAGGGCGGATTGTAAACGTTTTGCCTCCTCAATTGTCACCTGCATTCCGCTTTTCCTCTAACTTTCTTCACCTGCATACTTGTCTTTCAGACCTGCGACAATTGCAGGGTCTGCCAGCGTAGTAGTATCTCCGATGATACGTCCCTCGGCGATGTCGCGCAACAAGCGACGCATAATTTTACCGCTTCGTGTCTTTGGCAGGTCAGCCGTCAAAATCACGTCGTCGGGGCGGCAAATCGCACCGAGTTTCTTGGAAACGTGTTCCTTCAGCTCGGCGGAGAGAGCATGGATCGCTTCGATATCACCGATCTTCGGAGCGAACTGTTCACGGATAATGACGAACGCCACCGGAGCCTGCCCCTTGATGTCGTGCGTTTTCCCGATGACCGCTGCCTCCGCCACCGCATAATGCTCTACGAGTGCCGATTCCAGTTCCATTGTAGAGAGGTTATGCCCCGCCACCAGCATGATGTCATCAATGCGACCGAGAAGCCAGAAGTTGCCGTCCTCGTCTTTGACGGCACCGTCACCGGGAAAGTACAGGCTTTCGCCCCCCTCAATGCCACTGAACTTTGACCAGTACACCTGACGATACCGCTCATCATTGCCCCACAGCGTTCTCAGCATGGAGGGCCAGGGCTTGCGAATCACCAGAATCCCTTTTTGACCTGCGGGCAACGATTCGCCTTTTTCATCCACGACATCGGCGGCAATTCCGGGAAAAGGTTTTGTGGCGGAACCCGGCTTTGTCGTAACGAGACCGGGCAGGGGAGCAATCATAATCGCGCCTGTTTCGGTTTGCCACCACGTATCCACGATAGGGCAATGCCCGCCCCCAATGTGCTTGTGATACCACAGCCACGCCTCCGGGTTGATCGGTTCGCCGACAGAGCCGAGCAAGCGTAAACTGCCTAGATCATGCCCTGCCGGGTGATCGTCGCCCCACTTCATGCAGGCGCGAATGAGGGTCGGAGCCGTGTAGAGGATCGTAATTTTGTGTCGAGCGATCATTTCCCAAAGGCGTGAACGATTTTGAGAGCCGGGAGAAGTCAGATTACCTTCTTCGTTTTCCTTACTCACGGCGATCTCTCCTTTTGTGGAAAAGTCGGGTGAAACGCTCCAGTCCGGCGAACCCTCATAAAGAAATACGGTTGCGCCATTTGATAGAGGCCCATAAACGACATAGGAGTGTCCTGTCACCCAGCCAATATCCGCTGTACACCAGTACAAATCCGAATCCTTGAGATCGAAAACGAGTTTTGAGGTCGCCATAGCCCCCGTGAGATAACCTGCTGTCGTGTGCAGAATGCCTTTCGGTTTGCCTGTCGAACCGGACGTATGGAGAATAAAAAGCGGGTCTTCGGAGTCCATGACTTCGGGTTCACATTCCATAGACGCATTTTCCGTCAGTTCGTGCCACCACAGATCACGCCCCGGCTCCATGTGGAGTGAGGAGAGATTGTCACCGAGACGCTTCAGGACGATTACTTTTTCAACAAGAGGGCAACCGTCTTTCAGGGCTTCATCGGTAGTCGCTTTGAGAGGGACAACATGACCGCGCCGCCAGTAGCCGTCTGCCGTCAGGATGATTTTTGCGCCGCTATCATTGGTTCGTTCCTGCAAACTCTCTGCCGAAAACCCACCGAAAATCACCGAGTGAACCGCCCCGATGCGCGTACAGGCAAGCATAGCGATGACGGCTTCGGGCGTCATCGGGAGGTAAAGCGAAACACGGTCGCCTTTTCCCACGCCGAGCGATTTCAGAACATTCGCAAATTTGTTCACCTCAACGGAGAGTTGCGAGTAGGTTAAGGTGCGGACATCCCCTGGTTCTCCCTCGAAAACAAGGGCGGGCTTGTTGCCTCTTGAAGCTAAGTGCCGATCCACGCAATTGACGCTGACATTCAGTTTTCCACCGAGAAACCACTTTGCATGGGGCGGATTCCATTCGAGGACAGTCTTGAAAGGCGTGATCCAGTCCAGTCTCCGCGCCCAGTCCGCCCAGAACGCTTCCGGGTCTTCGGCGGCTTTGCGGTAAATATCGGGGTCTTTTGCATTGGCGGTTTCGGCAAAATCGGAGGGTGGCGCGAACGATTGAGTCTGATGCGTCAACGATGACGGATCGGGGTGAGTGGTTTCGGTGAGCATGAAAACGAAATTTCTCCTCAGAAATAAAAATAGGTAGAGGAAACTTCCACACAAAGGGGGAAATGTCCTGCAACAATGCCTTAGCCCGCACGTTTTCCCTGCAAGAGAAGGGGCGCGTTTCAGTACCCCCACGCCCTTTTTTTGTTCTTCACCTCTTGCTTAACACATACGGCTACGGATCGGTCAACCGCTTTCCCTGAAGATTGATGAGGATCAATGATGAACTCTTTGCCGCGTATTTCTCTTTTGCTGTGCTTGTTTTGCGCCCTGTTTGCGCCCCTCACTCTGGGGGCGCAGGAAAAACTCTTTCCCGGTCAGACTTCTTTCCTCTCTTCCCCCGAAGCATTTGCGGTTGGCGACTTAAACGGAGATGGCAGGTCTGATGTTGTTGTCGCTACCTCTGATAATTCCGCATCAATCAAAATACTCTACGGAACATCAATAGGTACGCTTTCGCAGGGCAACTCCTATTCTGCGAGTGGTTATCCAAACAAAATCATCATTGCTGATCTTGATGGGGATGGGAAGCCTGAGATTATTACCACCAATCAGAGTTACAATACAATCAGCATTTTTCGGAACATGGGCTTTGGTCAATTTGCACCCAAAGTGGACTATCCGGTGGGAAACAACATTTCCTCTCAAAGTGTCGCCGACTTCGATGGAGACGGCAAGCCCGATATTGCCGTTGTCAATCCAAGCGATCATACGTTCAGCATCCTTAAAAACAAGGGGAACCTTGTTTTTGCCGCTCCTGTGAGTGTACAGACGGAAACGATGCCGAATGAAATCGTCGCGGCGGATTTCGATGGAGACGGCAAACCCGACGTTGCGGTGATCAACTATTCGATCAATTCGCTCAGCATTTTTCGCAATCTCGGCAACGGCACTTTTGCACCGAGAGTCAATTATGCAACCGGTGAATTTCCCGTCAACCTAACCGTTCTGGATGCAGACGGAGACGGCAAATCCGATCTGGCAACCCTGAATTACTTCGGGCAGAACATCAGTCTTTTTAGAAACATCGGCAACGGAGTTTTCGCCCATAAAACGGATTACCCCACGCCTCTCTATGCGGATCAGCTCACCGTGACCGACCTTACCGGGGACGGCAAGCCCGATCTTATGTTCAGCACTCAAAAGGACTCTTCCGGTCTTGGCGAGAATGCTCTTCACGTCCTGCCGAACATAGGCAATGGACAATTCGGGGCTCAGAAACTCTACCTAATGGATGTTCCCGCCTCCTCGCTCAGCATCGGTGACTTTAATGGAGACGGCAAGCCTGATGTCGCTTATACCTCCTCTAATGCGATAGGGCTTGTCCTCAATGATGGGCATGGCGGTCTGGCAACGCGCACCGAATATGCGAGTAGGGCGTACACCTGGGCACTTGTCTCCGGCGATTTTAACAAAGACGGCAAGCCTGATCTTGTCTCACTCAGCGGAAACAACCTCAGTTTTCGGCGGGGTCTCGGCAAGGAAGGGTTTGCTCCCGAAGTAAACACTGCGACGGAACCAGACCCTCAAACCCTTGTCACCGGAGACTTCAATCAGGACGGAAACCTTGATGTCGCCGTCGCAAATACCGCTCACTCCGTGAGTCTCTTTTTTGGCAGAGGCGACGGTACATTTGCGCCGAGGGTCAACTTTTCGTCAGGGGGGCAGGCATCAGCGATAGCCTCCGGTGACTTCAACAAAGACGGTTTTCCTGATCTCGCAATCACCAACAGCGACACAAATACGGTCAGTATTCTGCTCAACAACGGAAACGGAGCCTTCCCTGGTCACACAGAGTACGCCACCGGAAATTACCCTGTTTCGATGATAGCAGGAGATTTTCTAGAAAATGGGCGGGTTGATCTCGCGATTGTCAATCGCTCAGACAGCACCTTGAGCATTCTAAAAAATGGAGGAACAGGCGTCTTCACGCTTAATCGCAACTATTCAACCGGTGAAATGCCGGAGGATTTGGTTTCCGGTGACTTCAATTACGACGGTAAACTCGATATTGCCGTTCTGACCAGAAATTCGGTCTGCGTCTTTCTGAAAGGAGCAAACCAGGTTTTCGCGTCACCCACCTTTCGTTCAACAAACGGCTCATCGCACAGGATCGTTGCGCGTGACTTGAACTACGATGGAGTTCTTGATCTTGTCGCCACCAATGACAATACTGTCAGCGTTTTTCTGGGATCGGAAAGAGGTGAGTTTAGTCCAAGAACTGACTACGCATCAGGAGGATATTCACATTGGATTTGTGCGGACGACTTCGATGGGGACGGCAAAGTTGACCTTGTGGTCACGAATTACCGATCAGCTTCTGGAAATCCAGTGCTGAGCTTTTTACCCAACATTATCGTCAGGGTACGTCTTTCAGGAAAACTGGAGTTGGAGGGGATTTCTCCTTTCGCTCCTCCACAGATGATCACGTTTTCACTTTTTCCCTACGACGATTACGCCCCCACCATAAAAATGCCCGTTCTTGTTCCCGCCTCTGGTGAATTCGTTGTGCTTGCCCTGCCCCGACCCTATAATTATGTGACGATCAAGACGCCACGTTACCTGAAAAGTCACTTTACTGCGGCGAACGCGACGCACGATGTTTCCGGCATTACCGTTACGCTGAAGGCAGGGGATGTCAACAATGACAATGCCGTTGATTTCGGCGATCTGTCGGAACTGCTTCAATCCTACAATGCCATTGAGGGTGATGGAAGCGGTCTTTACGAAATGCGACCTTTCGCCGATCTAAATCTAGATGGCGGAATTGATTTTGGAGATTTATCCTTACTGCTCCGAAACTATAATGAGATCGGTGAAGATTAGTCCCTTCCTGTAAGAAAAAGATTGCCTTGAAAAACCTTTTTTCTGACATACCCGCACGAATCCGGAAACTCTATAGGGGTAGCCGCTCTTGACTTTTCGTCTTGATTCAGGTTATCCTCTCCTTGGAATGTCCCCGCAGGATCATGGCTTTGTAACAAAAGGCACCCTTCGGCGTCCATAAAGGGTATCCGGTTTTGTATCCCTACCCGCAATTCCTGTTCAGGGTCTTGCCCTCACCTGAAAGGCACTTTTCCTCGTGAGAAATCCTCGATTCTTTTATCTTCTGGCTGGATTCGGGTTGTCGGTACTCACTGCCGCGCCGCTTTTTGCACAGACAACAACAAAAACTACACCGAAAGCCATTCCAACGCGAACCCCGGTTCATCTCCATATCGGCGGGCGCGAAGTTTTCTTCAAGACACCTCCGGTCAACGAAGGTGGACTCGTTTACGTTCCGCTTGAAATCCTGAAAAAAATCAGAGTGCGCGGCAAACTCGACGCAAGCGGAAACACGCTCTTACTTTCACCTCCTACTCGCGCTGAAACCGTCGAAATCGCGCTGATTAAAGTTGACGGCAGAAAAATGATCCCGCTTGAGGAACTGGCGAAGGCACTCGACGCCGTTGTGCAAACCTCCTTGCCGGAACAGGCGAGCGACACCCCAAAAACGCCTTCCGCTCCGGTCAAAACGGCACAGCCTGTCCCTTTCATTTCGCTTCTTGCTCGTGTCACTGAGGCAACTTACGTGGGCGGCTCTCTCCACGTCACTACCACGTTTCCGGTTCCCTACCGCGTTCAGAACATCGCGGACGCCACCCCTCAACGCGGCTTTATTGATTGCCTCGGTGCCACGCTCGACAACACGGTTCGGGTCGGCTTTACAAAAGAGGACGGGGACAACGTAATACGGGTTCGCACCGGGCAGAACACGCCTGAGATTGCGCGGGTAGTACTGGAAGTCTCACCGGGTTACGGCTTAAAGCCCGCCGAGTCGGTTTCTAATTCTTCGGTGCAGATTATTTCTGGCTTAATTTCGGGCGTGACCGTCTCCAGCGACAACACAGCGAGTTCAGGCGGCAAAAAGATTCCGGTTCAGGTCGCAAGTAGCGGGACAAAGCCGACTAAGGCACCAATCAAACGAGGCAATGCCCCCGACAGAAAGGGAACGGTGCGTCGTTCGATGCCCGTTTCCGTTACCAGTATGAGACTGGAAGCGGAAAGTGATCGCCGCATTAAATTGTTTGTGGCAACGGGCGGGCGGGTTTCGCCGCATCTGCGTTACGAAAACGGCGGCACTCAGTTGGTGGTGGATTTGCCTTTCACGCTTCTCAATCTCGCCAATCCCGAAAGTGCTTCTCTTTCCCTTTCGCATCCGCTTTTGCAAAGTGTTCGGATCGAGCAACTCGACTCTTCAATTCCGACCACACGCTTGACCCTTGATCTAAACCGTGTTGTCGGCTTTGGCGTCAGTGCAAACGCAGGGGCTTTCACACTCGATTTGCGGTTGCCCAAAAATGCGGGCGGCTCTCTCGCCGACAAAGTGATTGTGATTGATCCTGGTCACGGTGGCAGTTCGACGGGGGCGCTCGGTGGGGGCTATGCGGAGAAAAATCTGACACTCGCCATTTCGCTTAAACTTCGCACTCTGCTGGAAAGCTGTGGGGCGAAGGTGATTATGACGCGGGACAACGACACGGACGTTGACCTATATGCGCGTCCGCGAATTGCAAATGAAATTCACGCGGATCTCTTTATCAGTATCCACAACGACTCATTTACCTCGAACGTTCGCGGAACCACCACGTACTACCATAAGGGCGACGGCAATGCGCGTGCCTTAGCCCAGGCGGTTCAGCGGGAAATTGTGGCGGTTTCAGGCATTCCGAGCAAGGGCGCGTTGTCCGATGGAGTACTCTATGAGAACGGTTTGGCGGTGCTTCGCAAAAGTCTGATGCCCGCTATCCTCGTCGAAGTCGCGTATATCAGCAATGCCACCGACCGAAGTCACCTGACCAATCCTGATTTTCAACAACGGATTGCGGCGGCGATTATGCGTGGCACTCGCGCCTATGTTGAGGGAAATCCGAGTCGTGTTCCCTTTGAAACGCCCACTCCTGCCGAAGAATCGACTCCTATGGAGTCCGTTGAATCAGTTGAAAAGGAATAGAGTGAAAGAGAAAACCTTCCTCCACTTGAATTTGCTCACTCCTGAAATGAGACGTAAGCCCGTGACCCTATCTAAAACAAATCCACGCTTGGTTTTGCTCTTTCTTCCGTTGCTTCTGTTCGCCGGTTGCAAGGGAACTGAGCCAATGGCAAAGGCAGTTGCCGAAACCTCGTCTCCCTCGCCGACGCCCTCTGCGACGACGAAACAAGCGGAAGTACAGGCAAGTCCTACCGAAAAAACACCGATCTCCGATGCCATCACTGCCTTGTTGAAAGAGAAATCGGGTGTTCTTTTCCCTGCGGAAACAAAATTGAAAAGCGCGGCTTTGTCCGAGGGGGTTGTCAAACTCGATCTCAGTGCCGAATTTGCTAAAATCAGCACAATGGGAGAACGCACCGAATCCGAAGCACAAAAAGCCCTGCGAAAAACGCTGGCGGCGTTTCCGGCAGTACAAAAAATGTCCGTGATGGTCGAAGGAAAACCGTTTACCTCCGAGGTAACGGATTGGGGAACGCCTTTTCCGGTTCGTGCAAACGGGGAAAACAGTGCCGCCTCGAACGAAACTTCCCGTGAAGGGGCGCAATAGAGACATGAGAGGTGTGGAAAGAGACGCACCGATTGGCGTCTTTGATTCGGGAGTCGGCGGCTTGACGGTGGTGAGTCGGCTTTTCGAGACCTTGCCGAATGAATCAATCCTTTATGTCGCGGATCAGGCGCACGTTCCCTACGGGGGAAGAGACCTGAGCGAGATTCGTTGTTTTGCGTTAGGGATTACGTCGGCATTGTTCGCGGCGGGTTGCAAAGCCGTCGTGATGGCGTGTAACATTTCTTCGGCAGTTGCAATGGACGCGGCGGAAAAGGAACACGCACCTCTTTTAGTGGTGGGAGTCATCCGATACGGCGCGGCAAGAGCGACACAGAAAACCCGCAACCGTAAAATCGGCGTCCTCACCACCGAAGGAACCCGCAACAGTGGAGCCTACACGCAAGAACTCCACCGGATTGATCCTCTTTTAGAAGTGACGGAGGTTGCCTGTCCACAGTTTGTGCCGCTTGTCGAGGCAGGACAATCTCTAAGCCGAGAAGCCTTTGATGTTGCCGAAGCCTATCTTGCCCCGATTTTAAGGGGAGAAGCCGATACCGTGATTCTCGGATGTACTCACTACCCTTACCTGCTTTCCGTTTTGCGCGAACTCGCCCCCACTGTCCAATTTATTGATCCGGCGGAAGCAACGATAGAGGCGGTTTCTCTATCCCTTTTCCAGAAAGACTTACTGAGGGACACCCCAGCATCTTCGCTTCTAACGACAACAGGAGATGCCGAAGCCTTTTGTCAAAAGGCTCCGCTCTTTTTGACTTCGCGAGAAGATTTAGAATTCGCTTCCGCAACCTGGAACGGAGAACGACTAATTTTGCCCTTTTCCTCTAAAGTCTGAGGTTTCGGGTGCAGGAGGGCTTGCCTGAGCAACCCCGATTCACGATCAATGTAAAGCCAGACACTCCCCTTTTCGGCAATACCGCGCACAAGGCAGGTGCGATCTCCCTGCGATTGCATCTCGGTTAACCCATAGACGCTCATCCCAATCGTCCGCGAATAAGCGGAAGCCGCACGTTCCACCTCTTCGGAAGTGAGCAAACGCCGCCGATAGGGAGGGCGAATGGACGCGGAAGTCAGGTGCGTCATCTGTCCGTCTTCTGCGTTCCAATTGATTTCGCCGAGAGAGGTTCCCGACGTAGTGCTACACTCTACGTGCCAGACGGCAATTTTTTTGCCGGATTTGTCCTCACCAAAAAGCGGAACCGATTTCAGCACGTACCCCGTCGCCCCTCTCCAGAGAGACCGTGCGATGCGTTCACTTCGCCAGTTGATTTGTTCGTCCGTGTATAATCCGACACGTCGAGATTTCGCGAGTTGTTCTTCTGAGGTCTTTTTATAAACGCCCCAGACCACGATTCCGAAAGCGAATAGCACCAGAGCTGTTCGCGCAAACATTTTACCTGTCTTCACCTGTCTTGATCTCCTAAATCGTGAGTAGAACGGACAATGAAGACCCTCCCTAAAAAAAGAAACTCGTCCCGGTGGAGATTCGGCTTTCGCTCGATTTCCGTCCGAGAGCGGAGTATTGTTGCAACACGTTCATTGACGGGACTATCCGCTTGACGTTTCATTTTTTCTTCCCGCTTTTTTGTCGAAGAGGATTTCACCGTTTACCCGGCGAAATTATCGGCAGACAAAAGGCAGTTCTTAAGCCGTTCCGCCAATAACAGACAACACTATGGAACGGAAACATCACATCAGAAACGAGATTTTTCATGCCAAGATTTGACGGACGCGGTGCAAAGGAAATGCGCCCCACCAAAATCACAACCGGATTTATGCCGAACGCCGAAGGCTCTTGCCTGATCGAAATGGGAGATACCCGCGTCATCTGCACTTGCTCGGTGGAGGATAAAATTCCGCCCTTCCGCAAATTCGAGGGTGAACTCGGCTGGGTGACGGCTGAATACGGAATGCTTCCCCGTGCGACCCACACGCGCACAAACCGCGAGACAAAATCGGGACCGGGAGGGCGCACCGTCGAAATCCAACGCTTGATCGGGCGCAGTTTGCGAACCGTCATCGAAATGCCCGTTCTTGGAGAGCGCACGTTGTGGATTGATTGCGACGTGCTGCAGGCGGACGCCGGAACCCGATGCGCGTCAATCACCGGAGCCTATGTCGCCGTTGCGGAGGCGTGTGCTAAATTGGTTTCCGACCGAAAAATTGAGCGGATGCCGCTTCTCTCGCAGGTGGCGGCGATCAGCGTGGGCGTGGTAGGCAGTGATGAAGTTCTGGATTTTTGTTATGAGGAGGATCACAAAGCGGGCGTGGACATGAACGTGATCGCAACCGACAAGGGGAAATACATTGAGGTGCAGGGGACAGGCGAAAAGGTTCCGTTTGACCGCAACCGCATGAACCGTCTGCTCGATCTGGCTCAAATCGGATTGGATCAACTGTTCGCAATCCAAAAAGCGGCACTGAAAGGAAAGATTTAGCCCGTGACTCTCTCTCTTTCACCTCCGCGTAAATTGTTGATCGCTACCACCAATCCGAAAAAGCGGGGCGAAATGCAAACGATTCTCGCCTCCACAGACCTCGATCTCGAATTGCTGACGTTGCAGGATTTTCCCGCTACCCCCGAAGTCGAGGAAACAGGCGAGACGTTCTTTGAGAACAGTCACTTGAAAGCCCGTGCGGGTTTGCAACTTTCCGGGCTGGTTACGATTGCCGACGATGGCGGTTTTTGTGTGGACGCGCTCGGTGGTTCGCCGGGAGTAAAGTCGCACCGCTTTCTCGGCGAAAACACTTCTTTCGAGGTGAAAATGACGAAAATTCTGGAAATGATGGAGGACGTTTCCGATGAGGAGCGCACTTGTCGTTTTCAGTCTGCCGTAGTGATTGCTCTCCCCGATGGGCGCACTTTTGAGTGCCTGGGGATTTGTGAGGGGCGAGTCGCGCACGAAATGCGGGGCGATTACGGGTTCGGCTACGATCCGATTTTTCTTTTCCCCGGCACCGGAAAGCACATGGCGGAACTGTTGCCGGAAGACAAGCATAAGGTCAGTCACCGGGGAAAAGCCCTCTCCTGTGCCGCCAAGCATCTGCGTGAAATTTTCGGTTGATAACTGTTTTGGGTGATCACTGTAATGAAGGGAGTAAGTTTTTTATGGCGACTTCACAATAATCCACTTTGACCTCGAAACCACCCCAAAAGCCCCTTAACCGGATGAGCGTCGAAGAGTTTCTGGCTCTTAACGACGACGAGGGCGGGTTTGCGGAATATGTAAACGGAGAAGTGATTCGCTGGAATCCAACACGACAACATCAAAATTTGGCTTTATTTCTTGCGAGACTTCTCAGCGACTTTGTTGAGGAAAAGGACGCGGGCGAAGTCATTATCGCCGCCTACAAAGTCCATATCAAGACCGACACCGTGCGTGAGTCGGATATTCTCTTCGTGGCGAACGAGATCAGGGATCGTCTTACAAAGCAGCATCTCGACGGTGCCGCCTACCCTTGCGGTTGGATTCATCAGCCCGGAAAGCCGCACACGAGATCGCCGCGACAAATTGAGAGAATATGCGGATGCCGGGGTACTGGAATACTGGTTGATTGATGCGGAGCGTGAGAAAGCCGAGTTCTACCGATTGGATGAGGACGGAGTTTTCGTGATCATTCCACTTGTTGAGGAAACACGTTTTGAGAGCGTCGTCCTTGTGGGGTTCTGGCTTGAAGTAGCGTGGCTATGGGCGGACCCTTCTCCGAAACTTGCAACCGTTCTGGCGAGTTGGAAAGAGGCAAGCCCCCTCTCTTCATAGTTCATGCTTGTAAACCTCACCTTGATTTCACCCGCTCAGCCCTCTCCCGACTTCCTCATTCTTCGGAGGAGAGGCAAATGCAAAGGCTTGCCCTACGTGTTTGATCCTTGCGGAAACAGCGGAGCGAGATAAGTTCTCTATGCTTCAGTCAGTGTGGTACCAACTCCAATAAATCTTCGGAGTTCCGACGACTCGCCTCGATTCCACATAAGGAAAAAGCGTACCCGGAAGCGCAACATCGTAAGAAACCTCGATCATCACTTTTGCGCCGAAATAATAGCGTCCCTCACTTGGTCCTGATCCTCCTCCGTCTTGCCAGAGCAAAATCTTTTCAACTTCCTCGCGTGTCATTCCGGGACGGACTTGCCGGAGTAACACTTTCGCTTGTTGCGCCCTCAGTGCATAAGTGACGCCCTCCTGATGTTGTGCAT
>JACMPS010000442.1 GCA_014377395.1 Chthonomonadaceae bacterium | reverse complement strand
TGCTGGTTGCGATCTACTGGGTCAATCATCACCACCTGCTCCACCTTGTCAAGAATGTCGAACCGAAAACGATGTGGTTCAATCTGCTTTTGCTCTTCTGGCTTTCCCTGACTCCTTTTGCAACGGAGTATATGGGCGCAAGCCATGCGTCTTCGCTTTCGGTAGCATTTTATGGCACGGTGCAAAGTTTGTGTGCAATTTCCTACCGATTGCTTGCTTTCCATGTTTCCTCACAACGTCTGAGAGACAATCTAATGAGTGCCGTTTACCAACGGAACGCCCGCAAAAATGGGATCGCCACCCTGTGTTCTCTTTTGTCGGTGCCGCTTGCTTTCCTCAACGTTGCGCTTTCGCTGGGATTGTTGGTCTTACCTGCACTGATGTATTTTGTCCCGGAGCGCGAAGTCGAAAACATCGTGAAAGCGGAGAGGTGATTTTGCAAGACATCGGGTCAGAAAGTTGAAATCGAAAAGAGGTGCATAGAATGGAAACAAAAGACTTGATTCAGAGGGCGAGAGGGGCTGTCGGAGAGTTCCCTCTCTCGAAGGAGTGGCTTACGGCGGGTTCGGTTTCCTCGGCACTGGTCACGGAGTCGGGGAGCGTCTACACGGGGATTTGCCTCGATCTTGCGTGTGGGATCGGGTTTTGTGCGGAACATTCGGCGGTGGCGGCAATGCTCCTTCACCGCGAAATGGTCGTTGTCAAAATTGTTGCGTTGAGTGCCGAGCGGATTATACCGCCCTGTGGTCGCTGTCGGGATTTGCTGATGCAGGTAGACCGCCGTAATCTGGATTGTGAGGTCATTCTGTCGGACACCGAAACGAAGACCCTCCGCGAATTGCTTCCCCATGCGTGGATTGAATAGGAAAATGCGAGTGTCATAGTTGAGTGTGAAATTACAGACGCTTTTCTATGCTTTGTCAAGGGCTTGAACGAATTTTCTCTTGTTACTTTCCCGTGTCCGGAGGACACACAGCACTTGTGCCACTGAGACCGGGAATTTATTCCTGTGTCTTGTTTGGGTTTGTGAAATTGATCATCGGATAGTACTTTTCTTCTGTGCGAAAACGGTAACACCCTCTTCTCAACACTCAACACTTTCTTCTAAACCCTTTCTCCCCCTGAAGAACTAACGCAGAGAGACCGATAAAACTACCAGCAACGTCAGGTTTTATCGGAAGACATTCTTTTCCGATGCCTGACCCCACTCTTTAGCGCAGGAGAATGATCTATGGCTGTCTCAAGCAAATTCAAGACCGGGCTTAAACTGTCGGTCGCGTTTGGTCTCACACTCGCCGTTGGCATCAGCGGCTACGCCTTTTCCGCAAACTCGGTGACACGGTACACGGAAACGGTCAACAGCGAAAAGATCGCCTCACTTCTTCAAGCCGAAACCGAACTGCAAACCACTCAAAACGCCTTGAAAAAGTCGGCGACAGGCACTCTCGCTTTTCTTTCTTCTCACGATTACAAAGTCTGGAACGGGAAAAAGCAGGACGACGCAAACCTACAGGCGTCACTGTCCCGGCTTCGTGAAAATCTGCTCATTCTTCCCGACAATGCGCCTTTGATTCAGGTGTTTGACTCCCCCCTGAAGCAGTCCATCACCGTTTGCAATCTGCTGGAAGCGGAAGCACTGCAACTCGGCAAGACCGCCAACGATCCCGCGACCGCGAAATTTGTTTCTGAGCGTTATCTCCCTGCGATCACCGAGCGGGGATCGCGTTTTGATCGTCTGACGGAGGAAATCGAAACCCGCCGACTGAAAAATATCGAAGCAGAGGCGACTGCCGCCGCGCTTTTGCAACGCTCACTGCTGATTGGTTGGGGCATTGAGGCAGGCATGATCTTGCTGGCGGCTCTCATGGCGATCTGGCTTTTCTCCGGTCTTACAGGACGGCTGAATCACCTTATCTATACGGTACGGGGGCTGGCAAACGGCGACACAACCCGCGAACTGAAAGCCGATCCGCATGGCGAACTCGGCGAACTGACGGGCGCAATTCGAGACGTGGCACTCTATCAAGCCACTATCGCACAGACGGTGAAATCCATTGCAGAGGGAGACCTGACGCAAATCGTGGTGCCTCGCTCCCGCAAAGACGCGATCAACTTGGCTTTGGAAAAAATGGTCAGCACGTTGCAAGAATCACTGCGGGGGATTGATGAAAAGATCAAAACCCTTGAAACTGCTGTCACTACTTCTAACAATCCTGCTAACAACGCAGAAGCGGATTGGGATCTGACACAACTCCGCAACTTCAAGAGAGACGCACCAACAGGTACAAATACTCCTCTCGCTCAAGCATTGCAACTCGCGGCGCATCTGCAATTTTTGTTGGAGGGGCGTGAAGTAAACGCTTCTTCCCCGTTGCTTTTAGATCAAACACGCACCCTGAGCCAGACCACCGCATTCCGGGCGGAAGAGACCGTGCAGGGCATTTCGCAGGTGGCGGACACATCACACACAACCGCACAAATTGCCGATGAAAACCGCACCGCGTTTCGGCGCACGGCAACCGAAATGGTGACGCTTCAATCGGAAATGACCCTGACAGCCGACACGTTGCTTCGTCTCGGTCAACGCTCCCAAAAAGCCCTGAGTGTCATCGGAGCCTTGCAGGAAACCGCAGAGCGCACCGACGCGATTGCGCTGAATGCGGCAATCGAGTCGGCACGAGCAGGAACTCAGGGGAGCGGGTTTTCCGCCGTCGCCGAGCAGATGCGGGGATTGGCGGAGCGTTCCGGGAGGACAGCGCAAGAGGTACGTGACTGGATGCAACAAATCCAGGAAGAGACACGAACGGCGTTCGAGATCGCTCAGCGTGGTTCGCAAACCCTCCAGGCAAACATCATCACGGCATCGGGTTCCGCTGATTCACTCCTCACCATCACCGCAAATCTTCATCAAATGGCGCAGACTGCCGGGGAAACGATAAACCTTGCCCTCTGCACCCAACAGTCGGCAAATGCCGCAAACGAAAGCGCGAACGAGGCTTCCGCGTATGCTCTCAACGACACGTTTCTCCTGAATAGCCTTGCGGAAACCACGCAGGAACTCAACGCACTTCTTCGAGATTTAACGGAACAGACAGGGCTAATCATCTCCGATGCAGTCATTGAGCAACACACGGGATCAGCAAACAACTCCGGTGCAAACGCGCTTGAAGTTGAGGGCGTCACCCGCAAATTACGCGAACAACTCTCTTTCTTCAAGATCGAAATGCCCGAAAATGCGGCGGTTGCCACCTTGCTGACTTCTCCCACTCATCAAACGGTTGCCGCCTAATTCATACCGATAGGAATGGAAAAGCCCCCGCTCTACACAGGCAGAGCGGAGGCTTTTCTCTTGTGAACCAGAAAGTTTACAATCGCTTCTCGTGCCAATTCTCGGGGCGTCTTGTTCATAAAAAAGAAGGAGCTTACTAGTTTCTCGTAATCAGGAAAAGCCTTTTTGTAGACCGCTGAGGAACGGCAAGACAGCGTGACAACGAAAATATGCTCTTTTGTTTCAAGATAGGTTACGCATTCCTTGTCCGATCCTTTTCCCACCTTGTCAAACACATAACTAAGAGATTTCAACTTATCCTTCGTTGGGACTGATTTCATTTTTGTCAGCATCAGTTTAGAATGATTCTTGCGGAATGCTTCGATATCGTCTTTGACAAATTTTTCCAGTGAGAGTTTGGGTGAGTTGTC
>JACMPS010000441.1 GCA_014377395.1 Chthonomonadaceae bacterium | reverse complement strand
GGACATCGCCCAACTCACCGATTTGCCGCGCACTGCCCGCGAGTTTTCCAATCTCGCCGAAGCCTGTGTGCAGATTGCGTTCGAGATGGCAAGGACGAAAGAGCCAATCGAGGCAAGCCACCCTGTCACTCTCCCTTTCTGCATTATCGGTATGGGTAAACTCGGCGGGCGCGAACTGAACTATTCGAGCGACATTGATTTGATGTTTGTTTGCGGCGACGATTTGCCGCCCGAAGTCACCCTCCAAACAGGCAGGAAAATCGAAACCGTCTTTTACCTGACCCGAATTGGAGAGGCAATGATTAAGATTCTGACTGAGGAGCGGCAAAGCGGAAACGTGTTTCGGGTAGATATGCGCCTGAGACCGGAAGGGCGTTTCGGGGTGCTGGTGCGTTCAATTTCCAGTTTCCGGGCTTACTATGAGAGTTGGGCGGAGGCGTGGGAATTTCAGGCTCTGGTGAAGGCGCGTCCGATTGCCGGGGATTTCACGCTGGGTGAAGTCTTTCTTGAAATGGTGTCACCCTATGTGTATCGCCGCATGATCGGTGAGGAATTTCTGGACGCGCTCAGGGCGAACAAACGTAACATCGAGCGAAAATGTGGGGCGGAAGGCAACACCGAGCGCAACATCAAAACCGGGTATGGCGGCATCCGAGACATTGAATTTCTGGTGCAACTGTTCCAGACACAGTACGGTGGCAAGATCAAGCGACTTCGCACTCCAAATACGCTAGCGGCATTGCATGGGCTGTTTCTTTCCGGCTTTTTCTCTGAAAAACTCGCGAATAAACTTTCAGCGGATTATTTGATTTTGCGTCGTGTCGAACACACTCTGCAACTCTTTCAGAATCGGCAAACGCACCTGCTTCCCCCGCTTGATAACCGAGAAGAAATCGAAAAGATCGCTGCTCGTCTCGGTTTTTCAACGGTGGAAGATTTTCTGACAACTCTCAAATTTCACCGGGATCATGCCCGACAAACCCTCCAAGACCTCTTTTATAAAATTGAAAAAGACTCAGGGGAAAAGCCCGAAGTACTGACGGAACTGCTCAAAGCCGCCACTCTAATCAGAACACCCGAACCGCGTCTGCTGGCATTGCTTTCCGAAATCGGTGTACGGGAGCCGCTGAGCGTGTACCCAGCATTGTTGACCGCGATGCACGGCAACGACTTCGGGGGAATGCCGCCCGACACGCCCGAAAAGTTTCTCCAGATTGCACCCGAACTTTTGACGCTGGCACACAATTCTCCTAACCCTGACGCTGTTTTGCTGGGTGTTGAGGCATTGGCTACCGCCGTTCCCAATCGAGCGCAACTGTATGCCTCCCTCGCGGAAAGTCGTCAACTCTTGCCACGCCTTGCCGATCTCGCAGTTTATGCTCCCGCCCTGTTCAGTCGCCTGACTCAGCATCTGGAATGGCTGGAAACCCTGATGGAAGAGGAAGAAATCAGCCTTTCCCTCTCCCCGAAAGCCAAACTGCCGGAAATAGGACGCTATTTTCTTCGTGAGCAACTGCGCCTCGTGTCGCTTCACGTCTGGGGTGTGCTGGAGGGAGAAGACATTCCACAAAGCCTGACCCAAATTGCCGATACGACTCTCCGCGCTCTTCTAGGCGAGATCGAGCGCGACAAAAGCGAAAGCCGGATCGCACTTGTGGCACTGGGAAAACTCGGTGGCTCCGAACCGGGCTACTCAAGTGATTGGGACTTACTTGCGGTCTACGACGACCGGGGCATGAACGAAAAGGAAAGGGAAGCGGTAGCCCATTCCGCAAATCAAACCGTTGAGGGATTGCTGAAGGCAGGGCAGGAACTCGTCAAGATGCGGACGGGGATCGAACTTGATTTCCGGTTGAGACCCTGGGGCAAAAAGGGGGCGTTAGCCCTCTCGCTCAAGGGATACCTGCGCTATTTCAGGACGGAGGCGGAGACTTGGGAACGTCACGCGGCACTGAAAGCGCGTTTCGTCGCAGGAAATGAGAGGGTGGGGAATCGTCTTGTCACGCTCTTTCATTCAGTCAGTTTCGGGGGGGATTGGAACGCGGAAGCCGACCAGAAACTTCATGAGATGAAAAGCCGCATCGAAGCCGAACGCCTGAAACCGGAAAATCGCACCAACGACTTAAAACTAGGACATGGCGGCTTGCAGGACATCGAATGGATTGCACAACGACTGCAACTCCTCAATGCAAAGCGATTTCCTGCGTTGCGCGTCTCGAATACGCTTTCCGCTCTTTCCGCCCTCTCCTCGGCGGGGTTGCTTGATCATGCCGAGGTGGAAACCCTGCGCGAAAACTATCTGCTCTTCTCCGAAACCCGCAACGCTCTCTGGCTTCTTGGAAGTCACGCCGACACGCTCTCCGCTGACCCGGTAATTCTTCGCACACTCGCCCGACATTTGGGGTATCCTGATACTCTGGAAATGACGACGGATTTGCAGTCCCGCATGGCGCATTGTCGTCGCATTTTCAATCGAAAATTTTAGGTTTTATCTCTTTCACACCAACATCTTTCACACCAACACTATGTCATCAACTCCCCTTTATTTAGTCGCTTTTGCCCTCAGTTATCTTGTCGGTTCTCTGCCGTTCGGGTTGTGGATCGTTCGCCTCCTGAAAGGAATTGATATTCGGGAGCATGGTTCCGGCAACATCGGTTCTACTAACGCCGGGCGGGTCTGTGGCACGAAAGCCGCCGCCGGTGTTTTTGTCCTCGACGTGCTGAAAGGGCTTTTGCCGCCCCTGATCGCGCATCGTTTCGGACTGTCTTCTTTAGGCGTAGTCTTGTGTGCCTTGCTCTCCGTGATCGGACACAACTTCTCCGTTTTTATCAATTTTAAGGGCGGAAAAGGGATCGCCACTTCGCTCGGTGCGTTGCTCGGCGTGGCACCTTTTGTCGGTCTCGGTGCGCTCACCGTGTGGATTGTCTTGATCTTGGCGACACAAACCGTTTCGACCTCCTCAATTGGGGCGGCGTGTCTGTTGCCGCCGCTCTGCATTTTCTTTTACCGACATGATACGCCGCTCCTCTCCTTTTGTTGTGTCGCTTGCGTCATGGCAATTGCAAAACACAAAGCCAATATCGCTCGTCTCAAGGCGGGAACCGAGCCGAAAATTCGCTTTCCCTGGAGTGCTAAATCTGATTTAGTCGTTGTCAATTCGCTTGACTCGACCCCTGTTTCCTCGACACTTCCAACCTCTCAAAAAGCGCAAACCTCGCAAGAAAAGTCCCCCGATGTCCCTTAACAAATCCGAATCGCAGGAAGGCGATCTCACGAGCAGCCTCTGGGAAGAGTTTGATGAAGTCCTGATTGCTGACGTGATTGTGGACGTAGAGGCTCCTGATCTCCAGCCGACTTACTCCTACCGCATCCCCGAATCACTGCTCAATGAAGTCAAAGCAGGCGATTGCGTTCATGTCAATTTCGCAGGACGTGAGATTCTTGGCTACGTTATTTCGTTGCGTCATCTGCGCCGGGACGATCCGCTTTTCGGCAAACTGAAGGACTTGCTCGGTGTGATCGAGGAAGCCGTCACAATCAACGAAGAGCAGATTCACCTGGTACGTTGGATGTCGGAACGTTATCTGTGTGATCTGACTTCGGCGGTGCGTTGTGTCGCCCCCTCCATGCTTTTGATGAAAATCGAAACGGTAGTAGAGCGCACCCGCCCCGACCTGCGAAGTTATGAAATCGGCGGTTCGATCCCACAAGCCCACCTTATCGAGACAATCCGAACTCTGACGGAACCCTGCCTTGTGAGCGATCTGAAGGCGGCAGCAAACCTTGCAAATTATCACAGTGCTTACTCCGCTCTTCTTAAAAAATCGTTGCTTCGTGAAACCCGCCGCGTCGTTCGCCCGAAGGCTTCCGAGAAAACCGCCGCTTTTTTTCGGCTCGGTTCTGCGATTTCGGCACTTGGTGGGGCAGGATTGAAGAGTGAGCAACAACGCAAAATTGTGGACGTGCTTTCGCTGTGGGAACGCACCCAGACAAACCCCATGCCGCGTAACTTGTTGCTGGAGCGGGCGGAAGTCGCGGTTGGCACGCTGAACGGACTCGTCGAACGGGGCATCGTCACTCGCGAAATGAGAGCGATTCGGCGAACTCCCGTTACTGATTCTGGCTTGACCTCGCCTCCCGAAGTGCTGACGCCCGGTCAGCAACACGCGATAGAGAGTGTTGGCGAGGCGATTGAGTCGAAAACGTATCGCCCGATTTTGCTGTTCGGTGTAACAGCAAGTGGCAAGACCGAAGTTTATCTGAACGCCATCGCTCAAAACCTGAAAGCGGGGCGGAGTGCGATTGTGCTGGTTCCTGAGATTGCACTGACCGCGCAGGTAGTGGATATTTTCCTGTCTCGTTTCGGGGACAAAGTCGCGGTGATCCATTCGCAACTCTCAAACGGTGAAAAGCACGATGAGTGGAAACGATTGCAAAACGGAGAAGCACAAATCGTGGTGGGACCTCGTTCCGCCATATTCGCGCCGGTGAAGGATGTAGGCTTGATCGTGCTGGATGAAGAACACGAAGCCTCCTACAAACAGGAAACAAATCCGCGCTATAACGCCCGCGATCTGGCTTTGGAACGCGCCCGCATTTGTGGGGCAACCGTCATTCTCGGTTCTGCGACTCCCTCCCTTGAAACCTTCTATGCAAGCCGACTCGCCCCGAAAGACAAGAAAATCGAGGGGGCAGTGACGAGCAAAGAAAGGGGGGGCAAGGGCAAAACTCCCTATGCTGTCTCTCCCATTCTTCGCGTTGAGATGAAAGAGCGAATTGACAACCGCGCCCTCCCGAAAGTACGCGTCGTTGACCTACGCGAAGAGTTCAAGGAGCATCGTGCGCTGTTCTCACGCGATTTAACTCAGGCACTCGGTGAGAGATTGAGACGCAAAGAGCAGTCCATTCTCTTCCTGAATCGGCGTGGCTACGCACAATTTGTGTTGTGTCGCGATTGTGGCTTTGTCGCAAAATGCCCGAATTGTGCGGTCTCACTTGCCTACCATGCTTATGATCGTTCGTTACGGTGTCATCATTGCGACTTTTCAGGACGTGCCCCGCAAATTTGTCCAGACTGTGGCGGAAACAAAGTCAAAGCGTTTGGGATCGGTACGGAAAAGGTGGAAGAGGAAGTGGTGAGTCTGTTTCCGGAAGCGCGGGTGGCGCGTCTGGATCGAGATACGACCTCCACAAAGGGAGCGCACACCCGAATCATTCGAGCATTTCGTGAGGGCGAGTCGGACATTTTGATTGGAACACAAATGGTGGCGAAAGGCTTGGATTTCCCTGCCGTCACGCTGGTTGGCGTGGTCAGTGCCGACACAGCGATTAACATGCCGGATTTTCGTGCGGCAGAGCGTACTTTTCAACTGCTAACACAGGTGGCGGGACGGGCAGGGCGTGGCAAAACTCCCGGCGAAGTCATCATTCAGACGTTTAGCCCGGATCACTATGCGGTAGTTGCCGCGATCAAGCACGACTACAAATCATTTTACGAGCAGGAGGACGTGTTCCGCAAAGAGTTGCGGTATCCTCCTTACTCCCGGTTCGCGAATCTCGTTGCCTCTGACGTGCTGGAGAAAAGCGCGGAACGACGGGCAGAACGGCTTGCGGCGGCACTCGGCAAAGCCTCTCTCGAAGGCATCGAAGTCATTGGACCGTCTCCTGCACCGCTAGCCCGCCTCCGAAATTTGTTTCGCTTCCACGTTGCTCTTCGCGCTCCGCTAGAGGTTCCGCTTTCGGAGATCGTGCGAACCGCACTCGCTACGCTTTCCGCCGGAGACCGCTTGAGCATCAGCACCGACATTGATCCGCTGAATATGTCCTGAGCGGTAGACGCGAAGAGAAAATCAATCTACTTTTTTGTTTCCGGTTTTGGCTCTTCGTCGCCCTCGAAAAGTGTTTCAATAAAAGGCATTGGCTCCGCTATCAGATCAAATGCTCCCGGTTGCGGCTTGAGGTTTCCGTCTTCGTCCATTTTTATTGGCATCGCACTGGTGAGCAGATAAGTGTCGCCCTCCACTTTGTATTGGAATGGTTTACGAGTGATCGGGTCTATGATGCGTGCTTTCAGTTTTAGTTCGGCGAGGGTACGCGGAAGTCGGTCATGTTGCCATATGAACTTGCGAATTTCCGTGTGAACTGCCAGTAACTTTAAACTCAGGCGTTCCTCTTGCAACCCATTCATTTCAATATCCATTGAATCTATTTGGCTCATTACATTTGCCTGTTTGATCCACTCTGGTTTGTCCCTTTGCTTTGAAGGAGAAGCAAAGGGATCAACGATCAGCCGATAGACCTGCTCATAATCATCCAGAATAGTTGAGGTCAGCACCTGTTTTTTGTGAAGTGCTTCTGCGTTCGGGTGGAGAGAGCGGGGCGGTATGGCTAGCATATTGGCAAACGCATCCGAGAGAGAGAACGAATCCGCTTCGAAGCTAGTTTCTGCATCATTCTCGGACATCTTACTATCCATTGCTTTATCCTCTCGATCACTTATGTTTTCAGTATCGTCTTTCTCTCCTTTCTCCACATAAATAGAGCCGTCGTCTTGAATCCTATTCAGGGATCGTATCAACTCCTGTTTCATTGTGTTTCCAAGCCCAACTTCAAGTGTTCCGTTCCCTCTTTCCCACCGTTCGATGAGTTGCAAAAGCCGGTTGCATTCCTTCGGCGTGAAACCTTTAACCGCTTCAGCAAACAGGATAGGTCTTTGATGATTCCATCCTGAAGCCATATGACCTTTTTCCCAGTCACCTATCTGAAAGGCTTCTACAAACCGGAGCCCCTCTTCGAGATTTGTGAGAAGTACCTCATGATTTCGGTAGGCAAGAGCAACCCGGTCTTCTGCCATCCAGTTTATTTCCAGAGGAATAATGCCACGCATCAGGTAGAAAAATCCCATCAGATCCTGCGACAAGCCTCCTTGCGAGGGGGATTGAAAATTGGGGTCGAGACCGCGAAAATTTGTGAGCCAGAGACGAGTCATCCGTGTCCCTTCTTGAACAAAGGGCAATTCCAGGAAATTGACAGAATCACGAAGAAGACCTGAATAAGGCTTATAGAGGACTT
>JACMPS010000440.1 GCA_014377395.1 Chthonomonadaceae bacterium | reverse complement strand
GGAGGTGGAGAGAACGACGGGTTTTTCCGTAAAGTCCAATCGTGAAAACTCGGTGGGAGAGTTGCCGTAATCAAAGCCCGAAGCCACAAATCCGTCGGTTTCGCCGCAGAGTGTGTAGCCTCGCTCACGGGCAAATGTTTTTGCGATGACGTGCGAACCCGCTACGTAGACACGCGGACAGCCTTTCTCAAACAGAGTGGCAATGACGGTAGTAGCACGGAGTGCATCAATGACGATGCAAATTGAGTTCGATACGTCTCCTGCGAGTTGGGGGAGCAGGGCGACAGCGAGGGTAGGGGAGGGAGGGGGACAGGGAATCGAAGGAGGATAATCTACATCTTCAACCCTCTTTACAGGCGATTCTGCGCTTGAATTCGTCATGTCACCCCCGCCTTTTTCAGTAGTTTTGTGCCGAGTTGCCGTCCAGAACCGTGTCTTCTTTCACGTAAGTTGGCTGATGATCGGGAACCAGTCCCTCGTCCTGCATCCGATCCATTTCTTCGATGTAGAGGTCTGCCGTCTCGGAATTGTTCACCCAGATTTTCACGGTGGTAATCACGCCGTCAAGGGGAAGTAACGAAAGAACCATGAGACGCGCTGTTTTGCGGGTTGCCGCTTCGCGCTCGATGTCCGTGACCCAGTTGGGCTGTTGCATCAGGTTTTCGGTCATGTCGGGAAGCAAAATGTTTGCCGCGCCCTGCTGTGCCGCCAGTTCCGCCGCCTTGTGAATTGCCACGCCGAAAAGTTCCGGGTTGGTGCGCTTCTGCTCATCGAAGACAACGGCAAGAGCGGTCATGCGCCAGTTAAATCGAAATCGTGCGCCGGAACCGAGAAAAGCGTCTCCCGGTTTGAGAGGAGCCGCGCTATTTGCCTCGTACTGCACCTTACTGGCACCCCAGTCGCGCACGACTTTCGCCGCACTTGTGTTCATTTTGAGGTCGGGACCAACAGGCGCAATCACGGCTTCCGCAAACGCCGCATAGGGGAAGGTACGTTTTGTGACCCAGAGTTCAATCACAAGTCCTGCCGACTTCATCCGATAGTAGGGCGGGAAAATGTAGGGGCGCAAAATTGCAAGCGCAACAATCGTGACGACGGGACCCAGGAAGAAAAAGACTAAAATCGCCTGAACGATGTAGAGCGGCGGGATGCCCGTGTTGGTGCCGCGAATGGAAAGCGTGTCTTTGTAAAGAGTACCTGTGCAACCTGTGATGAGCAGGGCGAACACAGCAAGCATCCCTAATTTTGCCACGCGGGTCAGAACAGGATTAAGACGAAACTTCAACGGAAAACTCCTCTAAGTCGTGATCCACCTGGAAAACCGAAAACCCTTGCGGGGTTAATGTTGATGGATTGAATTGCATTATTTTTAGGTCATCAAATGAATCATCAAAAGTTACTAAGAATGTGTTGAAAAATTGTTGCGTTTGCCGCAGGAATGAATTCCGCGCTGTGAGGCGAGTCGCCCCTGAATTGGCTAAAACTCGGACACCAAACTCGTCGGATTTTTCCCTAACCTCTAAGCGACGGGCAAACGCTGAACTGCTTCGAGGGCGGGGTTTTCTCCATTTTGCCTTCCCACTTTCGAGAGATCGTGCCACTGTCCCTCGATTTTAACACGCACGATGTCTGCCGTGAAATCCGTCGCCGTGCCGTCGTTGACCGAATGTGAGAACAGAGAAGAACCCACGCCGTAAACATCGGCGGGAACATTCATCGCCTCGAATTGCCGGATACGCGCCGGATTAAAGCCGCCCGTCACCGTGAGTTTAACATTTTTGCAGTATTGTCGCGCTCTGTCCATCCAGCGCATCGGCAAATCCCATGTCTCGAATGCATTGTCGAGGGCTTTGCGGAGGGCGAAACACAGGCGCGGGTTGACGCCATTGTCAAGAACGGGATCGCCCAACGGTTCTACGCTTTTGTCTCGCAATCCACCGCTTGTGTCGGGGCGTACCCCATAGAGGACAAACTTTTTCGCGCCCTCGTCGTCGTTCGCGTCCACTCTCTCCCGATATTTTCGGAACATTTTCTCGATAACATCAAGCGAAGTTCCCACGCAGTCATTGTGAAAATCCACGAGAGCGATCCGGGGAACCGAAGCGGGCAGGATCGAAGAAAAAGCAAGCATCGTTTCCGCTGTGTCGCCGAGGAAACACGCAATCGCCGCGTGAGCCACCGTGCCGCCGCCCGCTCCGCCCCACCAATCCCCTTGCTCGTCTGTTGAAACAAAGGAACGCGCTGTGCGTCCCGATCTCGCATTGTAGGCTTGCACCGCAATATGATAGGCGTAACCGTCTGCGGCTTGTACCTCATGGGCATCGAAACGGGCAGGAAAAAACAGCACGTCTTTGCCCCGTGCCGCCTCCAGAACCTGATAAACGTTGGTGGCGACCCGCGTTCCCCGTGCCAGTGCACCGAGCGTCGGGGTTTCCAGAAGCGCGAAATCTCGGTAGCGTCCCTTCACCTTGAGAACGGGCTTGACGTGCTTTGCATCGCCGCCATACTCGACAATTGAGCCGTCCTGCACCGCAACGACTTCCGTTTTTGCAAAGGTGTCCACCCACCCGGTGCTTTCCTCAAAATAGCCCGTACAGGATTGGAGCATCGCAAGGGCTTTGTCCACCCCTACGATGACGGCAAAAGGAGTGCGGCGCGTAAACCACTGCATTTCCACTTCGATGTCGCCAATGGCGAGGTTAGCCAGGTCTACGCTGATGTCGGTCAGATCGGGAGACGTGCCACCGAAACGGTATCCCCGCTTTGCCAACTCGGTCAGCACCGCGACGATATTGTAAAAGTATTTGTCGGAATACCAGCCACGTCTCATCCGCTCCGCGTCCAACTTAAACGCGGAGAGCGGAAGCCGCTTGCCATCAAAAAGGCTCATAATGTCTTTAGTTTAGCACAAAACGGACGAGAAAGTGTGCGGGTGTATAGGGAGCAACCTTGTGACGGTAACATTTCCCTTGATGTGTGAAAGAGGTTGAGCAAACAGTTTTCGTCAGACGATAGAAAAGAAAAAAAGGGAAACTACTTTGGACTTTTTCGATCTGGTTAACATCTCGAAGCGATTTCTCGAAATCGCGAACCCTTCAACGCCCGAAAAAC
Organism: Chthonomonadaceae bacterium; assembly: GCA_014377395.1. Classification (GTDB taxonomy): domain Bacteria; phylum Armatimonadota; class Chthonomonadetes; order Chthonomonadales; family Chthonomonadaceae; genus JACMPS01. The sequence goes on along the minus strand of JACMPS010000440.1, from coordinate 1,721 downwards.
TAGTCACCCTCGGCAAATACCTCAAACTACAGCTAGGGCATCAGGTACTGGACTTCGGTTGTGGCTTCGGGGAGTCTCTTGCACCCTGGGAGCCGCAGGGGTTTTGCCCGCTTTGGTTTGACAGTGCGTTTGTCCGCAAGCGGGACAGGTAAGATTAGGTGAGTTCATGCTAAAACTGTACCCGCAATTAGTTAGACACTCCCCCTCCTCCCGAACAAAAATTCTCGTGAAAAACTTTTTTCCTGGTTCTGTGCGGTCTTCCCTCCGAGCGTACACTTAACTACAAGTGGACAACAATGGGACAATAAGAACGCACACGGAAAGGAGAAAAGCCGATGGAAACGCTCAGCGACAAACAACTCTTAAAACGCTTTGCGGAAGGCGGGGCAGGGAACGGGGCGGAACGAGCCTTCACCGAACTCGGACGCCGCTACACCCGATTGGTCTACGCAACCTGTCTTCGTGAACTACAAGATCGTGCGCTGGCAGAAGACGCCTCCCAAACCGTTTTCCTCCTGCTCTCCCGAAAAGCCGCCTCGCTCCAGAAACAGGAGTCGCCCGCAGGTTGGCTGTTCACCACGTCCCGCTTTGTTTCCCAGAACCTGCGGCGACAGGAGACACGGCGCAAAGCCTACGAGGAAAAAGCCATGACGGAGAGTCCCGTGCAAGACACCCCCGAAAATCACCTCTGGAATTTGATCGAGCCGCACCTCAATGACGCACTGGAGAGCCTGAAACCCTCTGACCGTGAAGCGATTTTGCTCCGCTTTTTCGAGGAGAAAACGCTCGCGGAGACAGGCGCATTGCTCAATCTTTCAGAGAATACGGCGCGAATGAAGATCAATCGTGCCATCGAGAAATTGCGGACTCATCTGGCAAAAGCAGGCGTGGCGGTCTCCGGGACATTGCTCGCTTCTCTCCTCACGCAAAAGTCGGCAGAAGCCTCGGTGCTTGTTCCTGCTTCTCTTTCAGGTGGGATCGCACAGATCGCGAAAGGGGGAGAGGCGACTTCAGGGAGTCCTCTTTCGTCCTCCGTGTTGCAACTCGCGCAGAAAACGACTCGCGCTTTGCTCAGGGCGAAACTCGGTTCTATCGGTTTGTCGCTGTTGCTCGGTTCGCTCGTGCTGTCGAGCGCAGGCGTAGGCATTTATCGCGCTTTCACTCCGAAAATCAGTTCTGAGACGCGCAGGGCGACCTTCGCCGCTCTTGCGGGAGTGTGGAGGGGAAATCTGGAATACGCGGATGACGGCGACGGAGTTCACCACACCTACAGGACAACCATCGAACTCTCCGCCTCACCGAACAGCAATACCCTCACCTATCGCGCCACCTACACAGGCTCCACAAGGGCGGACACCTGGACAGGAACTCTCGACCTTAAATCAGGTGACTTCGTAACCGTCGGCAATCAGGACGGCGTCAACAAGCGATTGACCTACAAAACCGAGGGTCTGAAAGCGTTTGCAACACAGAAATCAGGCACTTTTATGCTTACCACACATGACAACTTAGCCGCCTGGGATACGAAACAAACCGTCTCCCTCAACGGGAATAAACTGACGTGGGGCGAAGACGTACGCCGTGACGGTTCCGCGTTTCGGTTCCGCAACCTGTTCACCCTGACCCGTGCCAATTAAAAAAAGAATGAGGAAGAAAATGAAAAGTAAAATGCCTCGCTACGGTAAATTTTTGATTACGCCGCTCTTGCTTCTGCTGGCGAT